>JAGADP010000234.1 GCA_017828885.1 Oscillospiraceae bacterium
CCTCGTCCGTATCCGTCGTCATTTGCAGATCATGCAGGAACTCCCGGTAGATGCGGTCTGCATCGACAACGGAGACGATGGAGCTGAGGTAAACATTCGCATCCGGCTCGTCCTCTGTATAGCCGATGAAGCTCCCGGCGATGGCGCTCGGCTCACTGATGCCGGACGCCTCCACAAAGATGGCTTCGATGTCGGGTTCCTGCGAAATACGCTCGATCTCGGCGATGAATTCATCCCGCAGCGTGCAGCAGATACAGCCGTTTTGCAGCTCGACCATCTCGACCTGTGCGACCTTGTTGCCGGTCTTGTTCAGCAGCCCTGCGTCGATGTTGATGCTGCCCATGTCGTTAACGATGAGGGCTATTTTTCGGCTTTCTTGTGCCAGCAGCTTCTGCATGAGCGTGGTCTTGCCGGAGCCGAGGTAGCCTGTGATGAGGACAACGGGTTTCTTGTTCTGGTTGTTCATAATGAATGCCTCCTGTGATATGAAATTGATTATCAGTTTCATATCCATTATACCATGTTTTTGTCATTTGTCAAGAGGTATTTTCATTTTGATAAAATCAGCAGGATGATCTATGCATGAACAACGTGGTATTTGATCAGGCTGTCGAAAAGCTTTGTTGGATTTCTACAAATATGTTTAAAATAAATCTACACCGGATTTTGCCTTTTCTGTTCACATAGCATGTCTTTATCATGTATAATAAAAGAGAGCGTTCTTATGCAGGGGACGAATGGCGCATAACGGACCTCGAACATGGTAAAGGAGGAAAAAAGATGAAACCACTCAAACGCCGTATCCTATCCAGTGCGGCAGCCGTTTCCATATTCCTGTGGAGTATGACGGCAATGATTCCGGCGGATACGATACCGGGAGAGATCCTTCCAGCGATCACGATGCCGGACATCAGCATCCCCGCAGCGGCGGAGGAGATGCCGAAAAACTGGAACGCAGACATGACGCATACGGAGTATCTCGATGAGCTTGGCAAATACTTTACGTATACATCAGAAACGGAACAGAAAACCGGCATCGTCAAAGTCACCATCACCGGCCGCATAGGGGGGTATACCGAGATCTACATCCCGGACATGCTTGCACCGAAAAAAGATGAGGACGGCAAGGTCGTCGAGCCCGGTGTCGCTGTGACGGCAATCGGCAATTGGGCATTTCAGCAGAAGACCAATGTGCATGAGATTACGTCTGTTTCACTCCCGGCATCGGTGGAAACCATCGGCAAAGAGGTGTTTCTGAGATGCGATTCGCTGAAAAAGGTGACCTTCCGGAATTCGCCTGCGCTCGGTCAGATGAAGCAGAAAAACGTGGAATACAGGCAGCTCCGTGAGCTTGGTGAGGGTGTATTCCGGGACTGCAAAGCACTGGAGTCGATCAGCATTCCTACGCCTGTGCGCGTGGGGATCAGGACGATCCCGGCATACTGCTTCATGGACTGTTCTTCCCTGACAAGTGTGACCGTTCCGGCATCAGTGAACACGATCGGTGAACTTGCCTTCGCTGGCTGTATGCAGCTTGAAACGCTGTCTGCCGGCAAAACGACTGCTGATGAGCCCTTGCCGCTCACAAATCTCACCTCTCTCGGAAATAATGCGTTCTATGACTGTGCTTCGCTGCAATCATTCAGCATCCCGTCTGGGGTCACAGCGATCCCCACGTACTGCTTTGGGCGCTGTTCTTCACTGACAGAACTCATCGGCATGGAGAATGTGACAGAGATCGGCAAGGGGGCATTTGTCAACTGCACTTCGCTGCAAAGCTTTTCCGTGCCTGAAAACGTGAACTCTATCGGAGAATGTGCCTTCCAAGGCTGCACCTCTCTCTCGGATTTCACCTTTGAGGGAAACAATCTGACGGAGCTTCGTGCCATCTTTGGCAATGAGGGCAATGTGCCGATCAGCTCACTGACCATCCCGAAGAGCGTTACGTCTATCAGCGATCTGGATCTTTCCGGTGATCAGGCGCTGACGTCGATTTCTTTTTCCGATGGGATCCGATCCATCAACGGCGAGCATTTCAGCAATACCGGTCTGGAGGGTTCTCTGACGCTTCCTGCTTCACTGCAAACCTTTTCTCCGATCACCGGTACACCGAACCTTCAATACTACACGATCGCTGAATCGAACAAGACCTTTTACACAAACGGCGGTCTCCTCTTTAAGCAGCGCGGTTCAATGGGTGATTTACTTGTTGCCTGCCCGACCGGATTCTCTGACAAGATCACCCTTGACGCAAATGTCACAGAGATCGGCGACAAGGCTTGCTATGGCTGTAAGCGCATCAAGAGCCTCTGGATGAGCGGCGTGAACTCGATCGGTGAAAACGCTTTTTATGAGGCAAGCATCAGTGAATTCTGTGATCTTCACGCTGCGGACAGGGAGCGGGGGATCCTGCTAAAGGATGGTGCTTTTGTCAAAGCGGAGCTTGGCACCTGCACTGTGTATGATTCGCTGTACAGAAACGCCAAACAGAGCGTATTCGGCGATGCGCAGATCCAGGAACTGTTTATCATGGATGAAGTACCGAAGCTCAGCCGCTATCTGTTCAGCCTGAATCCCGGTACAGAGGAGGAGCTCAACCCGCCGCTCATTGAGACACTTTACTGGCAGGACAATGCGATCAGTTCGTTTGAAGATCCCGACAATTTCCCGAATGTCAGAAAAGTGGTCTTCGGATCTGATGTGGAGCAGATACCGGATAACATGTTTGCCGCAGATGTATACCCGGTCAGTGCGCTGACCAGTGTGGAATTTGATCCCGGTATGACATATCTGAAACGCATCGGAAACGGTACCTTCCGGAACTGCTCGAACCTTACTGACATGGGAGATCTTCCGATCTCGCTTGAGGAGATCGGGGAGAATGCCTTTGCCAACACCGGACTGAAGGGGCTCTATATCCCCGGCGATGTGAACTGGATCGGCAAGAATGCCTTCCTCGGCATGGAGAAGCTCACATGGATCGCCATTCCGCCCGGGATCCCGTTCACAGGAAGTACCTCTGAGGGCAAGCTCGTGACCTGCGGTCTGGGCTTCCTCGTTGATACGCGCGACCAGCCCACTGCGCAGAC
>JAGADP010000235.1 GCA_017828885.1 Oscillospiraceae bacterium
CACCAGCGCGCCGACCAGAACAAAGACCAGCGAGAAGGTCAGCCCCATATTCCGCACATTGTTCACGCCGTTGCGGATCACGATGTAGGAGGCGTTGCCCTCCATATCCAGTACGACCCAGCGGCATATGCCAAGCGCGTCGAAGTCAGTCTTGGCCTGTTCCAGCTCTGCTGCGCCGGATTCGTACTCTGCGCGGTGCTCTTCATAGGCGGCCTCGCCCTCCTCAAGCGCCGTGCGGCCGCTTTCGAGCGAATCCTGTCCCTCCTGATAGCGGCGTTCGCCGTCCTCAAGCGCTGCAAGCCCCTCCTCGTACTCCTGGAGCTTGCTGTCATAGAGCGTCTGACCGTCATCGGCCTTCGACTTGGCTTCCTTGTATTTCGCAAGGCCATCGCGATACTTCGCCCAGCCCTCATCCAGTTCGGAACGCACCTTGTTGTACTGTGCCAGACCGCTTTCGTAGGCGGCAAGGCCTTCATTGTAGCGGGCGACCGCCGTGTCGTACTCGCTTTTCTTCTGGTCGTACTCCCGCTCACCGCTGCGGTACTGCTCCAGACCGTCCAGATAGGTCTGATGGCCGGAATCCCACTGTCTTGCTCCATCGGCAAGGGTCTGGTACTGCGATTCATAGGAAGCCAGTTCCTGACAGATACAGTCAGCCGCAAAGCGTTCCAAATCCACAATGTTATCCGTGAGCCTGTCGCCCAGCACTTCACGCCATTCTTCGGTACTGAGCTCCAGCTTATGCACGAGGGATGCAATGTTCTCCTGCATGGAGTGGTTCAGATCAATGCGGACGCCCTTCACGAGCAGAAAATCGGTCGCACTGAGATCAGAGGCATCCGGATCCACATTGTCCACACCGGAGTAGAATGTGATCCGGTCAGCATACTTACCGATCACATCGTATACAGCCTGATAGATCGAATTGCTGATCCTGCATTTCGCATCGTCGATCTCACGGAAACCAGTGGTGAGCTCTTCCCTGGCAGAAGTGAGCTCGGCCTTGGAATCGTCAAGCTGTTTCCGGCCGTCTCTGAGCTGCTGTTCCGCATCGTCGAGTCTGGCCTTGTTCTGTTTCAGATCCGATTCCGCCGCAGAAAGCTGCTGCTTGGATGCTTTGAGCTTGGCTTCACCGTCGTTGAGCTGCTGCAAGGACTTGCTCAACTCCTTCTCCGCGGCGCTCAGCTCGCTCGTACCGGAATCGAGCTCCAGCTTTCCGGCTGCAAGCTCCTGTTCGGCATCGGTAAGTATTTTGGACATCTCCTCGATATGCTGCCGGGCATCGTCAAGCTCCTGTTCGCCGCTGCTGAGTTTTTCACGGTTGCGGTCAAGCTGCTCCTGCGCATCATCGAGCTGGGCTTTCGCATCGTCCAGGCGGGCTTGTCCTTCGTCGATCTCCTCCTGGTATCTTCCCTGGATCTCCTGATCCCGCAGCACCGTGCGCTCCTCCGCCAGAGCCTTCAGGGCATCCGCTGTCCCCTGCACCGTCCGGGCATAGTCTTTGTCGAACCGGTTCATGCCCTCCGTGCCTTCTACGGTGACCAGCGCCTTCATATAGCAATCATCCAGTGCCTTTGTATCGAACACCTCCGGCAGGACGATGACATCCCGGTTCGCGGGCACCTGCAATTCCCAGCAGCCGTGCTCCGGATGGAACACAACGCCGGTGACGGTGAATTCTGCCGCTGTCAGATAGTCGGCATTTTCACCCTCTCGTCCCTCAACACGGATGGTATCACCCACAGAAAGCGACAGCGCTGTCATGATAGGCTGCTCCAGGGCGCACTCGTCCGGACGCTCGGGCAGACGGCCTTCGAGAAGCTGCGGCGTATTGATGCGGTCGGTCAGCGAAACGATGTCCACGCCCCGGTGCTCAGTGCCATTCCAGAGCGTACCGCTGGTCTGCAGCACGCCCTCCACATCTTGTACCCCCTGCACAGCCCGGATCGCGTCAAGATCTCCGGCTGTGAGCAGCTTCGTGGAGATCACCTCAACATCCCGGAAATGCATCTCCCGGTAGAACTGTGTACCGTTATCGGCGATCGCTCTGGAGGCAAAATGGATCCCGAGGTACGCCATCACGGAAAGCATGGCGATCATCACAACGGACAGGTAGGAGACAAATTGCTTTTTGACATTCCGGAACGCATCTTTACATTGCGTTAATTTCATGGCGCTCACCTGATTTCCTTTGTTTCTGCAAGATGGCTATGATACCTTTCCACAGAAAATACACAACATGAAAAACAGCGATCACGATCGCAGCCGTACACAGATACCGCACCGGCTGTGATCTCGGGAAAAAGGAGAGCGGATCAATGGTCGTGGTGCTCTCCGGGACATAATTGCCAAGATACATGTAATTGGCATTCGGGATCCTGTGATTGGCGATCACGCACGGTACCGACATCAGCCCCAAAAGCGCGACCGTCAGCCATAAATGCTTGTATTTCGGCTTTTTTCCGTATACAAAGCCCATATAGGCAACTGCAATGATGGGCATTCCATGCTCCAGCCAGAACTGATAGTACCGGAAATAGGCGGGGCCTGTCCACTTAATCACACTCGGAACAAACAGCGCGATAACGGTCAGCGTCAGCGTTATAAAGAAATTGATGCCGAACAGTGAATCACTTTCGCTCGTTATCATAAACACAGCACAGATCAGTCCCCATTGACAGACCTGCAGCGGGAGCTTCACCATCAGGGAATTTCCGCCCGCTTCATCGCCGACATAGAGCAGCCGCCAGAAATAGGACATTTCTGCCAGCAGCATCACAAATGCGAAAATGAACCGGAAGCGCTTTTCCCCCTTCCAGCTCCGGAGCTGTTTCCGGAACAGATAGACCAGCACGACACACAGCAAAATCACGCCGATCGGAAGGAAATGCCAGATGGAAAACGGCACAAAATCACCCTTTTCGCCATAGCCAAAGAATCCGTCGCTATAGAATGTATACATACGCGCCTCCTCTGTCAGAGATCAATTGTCAACAAAGCCGGCGTTTTATGCGCGGGGACGTGTTTATCAGACAGTCTGAACCCTTCCGGCATGTTCCTCTATCTATATCATACAACAAACAGAGATTTTTTGCAAGGGGTTTTGAGCATTTTTTCAAAGAATCCGGTAAAAGCTGATCCGGATGCCAATGGACAAAAAACCGCCCCGGAACCGGGACGGATGATGCCCCAGACTCTCCTGGCACACGAGGTCAGATTTTTCGGTTGACGAGTCATTCGTTTTGTGGTATAATATTCTCGGACGTATCTGACACAGCTTGATCTGCACTATTTTGTTTGTTCAAAAGCTATATTGTTGCTATTATTGAAGATACAATAATTTAATAATGATTACAAGAATAAAAGAGTATCAGTCTCCCTTGTAATAGGAGATTGATACTCTTTGTGTTTTTATTGGATTTTTATCGGTATAAGGTCACTATCGGGAAACTACCTATTGTTTACGTTGACAAATTCACTGAACGCAGCAAAAGCCCCGAGGCATCGAGCTTCGGGGCAATTTTGCGTATGTTTCCCAAGTGGGAATTCTTATCTCTTGAATAAAGTGTATCTACGTAAATACGTTATTTTTAGACATCTATGTTCGTTACGGATTTGTTACCCTCCTTGTTTTATGACGACCAAAAGCATTTGCTGCTTTTCAGCCGCTCTGCGCCGTCCTCAGATCCGTCATGCTTTTCAGACCAATGGCAAGGGTGGATGCGTTGTGCAGCAGTGCCGAGGTCGCCGGCGGCAGGAGCCCGAACGCACCGAGCAGGATCAGCCCGAGATTGAAGCCGATGATCGTGCGGTAGTTCCAATGGATGCGCTGCATGAGAGCATCGCTCAGATATTTGAGCCGCAGCAGTGCATAAAGATCGTTGGCAGAGATCGTAATATCCGCAATTTCACGGGCGATCGCTGCGCCTGTACTGATGGCGATGCCGGCGTCCGCCTCGCTGAGCGCCGGGGAATCGTTCACGCCGTCACCGATCATGATGACACGCCTTCCGGCTTCATGCTCGGTGCGGATGAAAGCTGCCTTGTCCTCCGGGAGCACTTCCGAGAAATACGCATCTACGCCCACTTTCTCTGCAACGGCTTTTGCAGTGCGCTCGTTGTCGCCGGTCATCATGACAATGTTCGACAGCCCTGCTTCATGCAGCAGCCGGATGACCTCAGGGGCTTCGTCTCGCAGCGGATCCTCAATGCAGATGACTGCTGCGATCTCACCGCCGATGGCGAGGTACAGATGCGAGTACTCCTTCGGCAGATGGCGGAAAATGTGCTCATCCGGGATCTTGCACTGTTCATCCTCGACCACAAAAATGATAGCTGCCGATCACGACCCGTTCGCCGTCCACCATGCTCGAAATGCCGTGTGCGACCACATATTCCACTTTGGAATGGCGCTCTTCATGGAGCAGACCACGCTCGGCGGCGGCTGCCACGACCGCATTGGCAATGGAATGCGGGTAATGCTCTTCGAGACATGCCGCAAGCCGCAGCATCTCCGCCTCGTCACGCCCGCCGAACGGGATGACCTGCGCCACATGCGGCTGCGAATGCGTAAGCGTTCCCGTCTTGTCGAAGACGACCGTGTCCGCCTCCGCGACTGCTTCAAGGAACTTTCCGCCCTTGACAGTGATCCCATCGCCGCTGCACTGGCGCATAGCGGACAGCACGGAGATCGGCATAGCAAGCTTCAGAGCGCAGGAGAAATCCACCATCAGAATGGACACCGCCTTGGTCGCATTCCCGGTGAGGAGCCATGTCAGCAGCGTTCCGCCAAGGCTCCACGGCACGAGCTTATCTGCAAGATGGGCTGCCTTGCTCTCCGCTGCGGATTTCATCTGCTCGGACTCCTCGATCATCTTCACGATGCGGTCATACCTGCCGGAGCCTTGCAGATTTTCCACGCAGACCGTGCATTCGCCGTCCTCGACGACTGTTCCGGCGTAGACATAGGCGCCCTCGGATTTGTGGACCGGGACGGATTCGCCGGTCATGCTGCTCTGGTTAACCATTGCATCACCGGCGATGACGATGCCGTCCAGCGGGATCATCGAGCCGGTGCGGACGATCACACGGTCGCCCTTCTGGATCTGTGAAACAGGAACGAGCACCTCCGTACCGTCCTCCGTCTGCATCCAGACCTGTTCTACGCCGAGGGACATGGTGCGGGCAAGGTCATCCACGGACTTCTTATGTGTCCATTCATCGAGAATATCGCCGATGTGCAGGAGGAACATCACGCTTCCCGCCGTCTGGAGATCACCACGCAGCATGGATACGGTGATGGCGGCAGCATCGAGGACGGCAACCTCGAGTCTGCCTTTCAGAAGGCAGCGGATGCCTTTCAGGATGTACGGAACCGCCTTGATGACAGACAGCACCCGGCGCAGAGGAAGCGGCAGAAGGAACTTGTGCAGCACCCGGCGGACGACCGCTGTCACA
>JAGADP010000236.1 GCA_017828885.1 Oscillospiraceae bacterium
CACAGCTCCTTCAGATAGGTCATCAGCATGCCGCACACCCCCTCAGATACGCCGCCATCAGCGCGCCGGTGTATTCCACATCCGCAAGGTCGATGACCTCCACGGGCGTGTGCATGTAATCGAGCGGGATGGACACGGTGCAGGCCTTGACGCCCTCCCGGCAGACGGAGAACTGGTCAGCGTTCGTGCCGGTCGTGCCCGCCATGACTTCATACTGGAAGGGAATCTCCGCCTTGTCCGCAGCAGCAACGAGCGCTTTGGACAGTACCCTGTCGAGTGACGGGGCAAAGCCGATCATCGCGCCGCCGCCCATCTTGCCGGATTCATTGCGGTCGCCGCTGCCGGCAAAGGATACATCCACCGCCAGCGCAATATTCGGATCTGCCGCAAAGCAGCCGATGGCCGCGCCGCGCTCGCCGACCTCCTCCTGTGTGGAGAAGAGCACTGCCACGTTGCAGGGGAGCGCATCCTCTGCCGTCAGATCGAGGGCATGGAGGATGGCAGCCACGCCGCAGCGGTCATCGAGCGCCGGGGAGGTGAAACGTCCGCCCGGGAGCGCTCCTGTCACGCCGCAGAATACCACGCTGTCACCCGGCTGCACGAGCTTGCGCAGCTCCTCCGCCGGATAGCCGGTGTCGATGCGGACATCGGTGATCTTCTGCACCTTCTCGTCCCCGTTCGTCAGATGGGGCGGCATGCAGCAGAGAATGCCGTCAACGGGCTTTGTCCCGAAGATTCTGACATGCTGGTCGGGGAACAGCCGTCTGTCCAGACCGCCGATGTTCCCGACCGTCACAAAGCCGTCCTCCGTGACCGAGGTCACGATCAGGCCGACCTGGTCGATATGGGCATCGAGCAGCACCCACGGGGCATTCTCGTTCCCGCAGGGGATCGTGCCGGTCACGTTCCCCCGGACGATCTGCGCATCCTTGCAGTAGTGCTTCAGATAGCCGAGCGCCGTTTTCGCGGCGGCGGTCTCATCGCCGGAGATGCCGGTTGCCTTGCAGAGAGCGGTGAGCATCTCTGTGAGCGTTTCTCTTGTCATTATTGCAGCTCCTTTACGAGGCGCTTGAAGTGCTGGCCGCGTACCTCGAAGTTCGGGTAGAGGTCAAAGCTGGCGCATGCCGGGGAGAGCGTGACGATGTCGCCGCGCTGTGCTTCCTTTGCGGCGATCTCGACTGCCTCCTCCATCGAGGATGCATGCAGAATGCGGATGTTGGCCGGGTCGTAGTTCTTCGCGCCGGTCACGGCCTTCTCGATCTTCTCCGCCGTCACGCCCATGAGGATGAGCAGCTTTACCCTGTCGCAGACGGTCTCTGCCATCGGCTCGAAGGGGATCTTCTTGTCATAGCCGCCCGCTAAAACGATGATCTTCTGGTCGAAGCTGCGCAGGCCTGCGAGGACTCTTGTCGGGCTCGTGGCGATGGAGTCGTTATACCACTTGACTCCATGCAGCTCGCGGACGAATTCGATACGATGCTCCACGCCGCCGAATTCCTTGGCGACCTTCACGATATCCTTGATCTCCACATCGCCCCAGAGCGCAGCGATCACGCCGAGAAAGTTCTCGACATTGTGCATACCGGGGATGCGGATGTCCTCCTTGCGGACAACGGGGATGATCTCGCCCTTCTCGGTGTAGCAGAGCATGCCGTCCTCACGGAGGAAGGCGCCGCGCTCTACGGTCGTCTGACGGGAGAACCAGTTCAGGCGGCCGCGTACCAGCGGTGCGAGCGCCTTGGTGCCCTCGTTGTCGAGGTTGAGTACAGTGCGGGAGAAGGCGTTCTGGTGTGCAAGCAGATTGATCTTGCACTGGGTGTACTCCTCCATTGTGCCGTGAACATCGAGGTGGTTCGGGGTGATGTTCGTGATGAGCGCCACATCCGGGCTCTTGCGCATGGAGATGAGCTGGAAGCTCGAAAGCTCCACGACAGCCGCGTCATCCTCGCGGATCTCCTCGATGATGGGGAGGAGCGCTCTGCCGATGTTGCCGCCCTTGTGGACGCGCTTCCCGGCAGCGGCAAGGATCTCTGCGATGAGCGTGGTCGAGGTGGATTTGCCGTCCGAACCGGTCACGGCATAGATCTTGCACGGGCAGAGGTCGAAGAAGACCTCCATCTCGGATGTGATGACAACGCCGGCTTCTCTTGCCTTGGTGAGGGCGGGGTTGTTGAAATACATGCCCGGTGTACGGAACACAACGTCAAAATCTGTCAGAGAATCGAGGTAGTTCTCGCCGAGGATGAACTTGACGCCCAGTCCGGAGAGCTTGTCAAAGACCTCCTGGAACTTGTCGGCGCTGCGCTTGTCGCAGACCGTCACGTCAATGCCCTTCTCGCGGAATACGGTGATGAGGTCGGTATGGCTCACGCCGGTACCGATGAATGCTACCTTCTTCTGCTTCATATCGTCGAAAAATCTCTGGATCTTACTCATGGTTTGCCTCCATTGTGAAAAATATTTACACCTTATTCCATTATAGCAGATTGGAGGAAAAAAATCAATCGTTCGGAGGATTTTTTTTGATCATTTTCGGGGAGGGATCAGGAGCCTGTATACAAATGCAGAAAGCCCTTGACTTTATTGCAGTCTGTATGCTATAATGAAAAAAGGCAGATACCTCGCAGATCCGCTGCGCCAAGCCGTGACCGGTCTGCGCGTGCGGAAAACGACCGGCGCACCGCCGGAGACTTCCCATATATCTTCATAAAGGAGGATCTGAAATGAAAGACATGCCGAAAAAACTGACAGCATTTGCGCTGTCGGCTGCACTTGCAGTGTGTGCAATGCCCGTATCCGGACTGATCACCGGTCAGCCGGACATGACCATCACAGCCGCAGCGTATGCGGATACCTACAGCTCCGACTGCAATACGTTCCTGGTATCGAGTGAGGCGGAGTTCGCTGCTGCGATCACTTCTGTCAACAGAGACGATTTTACGGAGACACCGACCATCCAGCCGATCAAGCAAGAAATCGAGCTCACCGGCAACTATGAGCTCTCTGCACCGGTGATCATTGATCTGGCCAATTCGTACGAACCATCTTCAGATTGGTGTCCGTCGATCACTGTTGTCTCCGGGGGCGATCTGACGCTGACCAACTCGATCGCAAATACCAGCAGCTACAAATTCAATCTGATCGCAGACGGCGGCAGCATCCATATCGATCGCATCAATCTGCAGCTCCCTGCCACGTTGGAGACCTCCAACGGCGGTTCGATCGAACTGAAAAACTGCAGCCTCTTCAACCGCAGATTTGATGCGCTGACTAATGATGCATGGGATGATGCGTGGGATGCCTATATCGCTGACGGTTATAAGCTGGTGAAGGAACAAAACACCATTCCCATAACCCAAGCAACCTATAACATCGTTCCGACCTCGGGAACGGCGGAAGAACAGCAGACTTTCTTCCGGGTCAAAAGTGTTATGGCCTTCCAGGAGGCTTTGTACTATATCAAACTATACAACTCCGGATTCACCGAAGCACCTACGATCCAGCTGGCTGCGAACAACATGGCAGCTCCTGAATCGGACGACACGATGGGAGTTGATGTACCGCTCATCGTTGACTTTGCTGATACACAGCAGACAGACTGGTTCCCGTCCTTTGAGGTATTCAACAACGGTGATCTGCTGCTCACGGACTCCGTGAATCCGGACTGCGGCCATAAGTTCAGAGATCTGACCGCAAAAGACGGCGGCAAGATCCGTATCGAGCGCACAGTCGTAGGGATGCGCTATGCGAGCAATAAAATGGAAGCCATCGATAGCGGTTCGATCGTGCTGAAAGACTGCGCCTTCCTCAACAGATTTGACGAGGCATGGAAAGACTATATCGCAGACGGTTATGCAGTGAGATGCGAGGATCATAGTATGGAGTCTTTTCATTCCGTGAGCTATTACATCGTCAACACCCGTCTTGCAGACGGCAAGTACGCACAGATGGCTATGGCGGAGGATCCGGAGACCGGCGATACGGTCTATTACACAAGATTCGTCTTTGTCATGCCGAAATCGCAGTTTGCCGGAAAGAGCGAAGCAAAGTTCACTGTAAAATTCAGCACATTTGATAAAGAATACACATTCACAACGAACAAGTACTACGACAGCATGATCTCGAACGGCATCACATTCGTCCCTGATTCTGAGGACAGCGCTATTTTCGCAGTGACAGTTTCGAGTAAATTAGACACCCGCGGCAGACTTTCCTGCGTCCTTGATTTTGCATGATAACGGAGGATACACACATGAAAAACCAATATATTGCTCCTGAAATGGAGATCATCGAATTTGAAAACGAAGATGTGATCACCACATCACTGGTCAAGAGTAATAATCCCGTCCAGGATTTCCCGAACGGCAGCGGCGGTGACATCCAGATCTCCTGAAACAGCATCGGAGCGGCAGACGTGTTCTGCCGCTTCTTTTTATGGATACAGCGCCGGAGTGCCTGTAACATATACACAAAAATGCATCTGCTGATTTGTGCAGCCCTACAAAGCTGTATTGCCTCTGTCAAAAAAACGCCCGCTCAGGTGTTTGATAGGCAAAGCATACAGAAAGGAGCATCCCCATGAAAAAAACAGCATTATTCGCCGCCGCCTTGCTCATGTGCAGCCTTGTGGGCTGTAGCATGCAGAAAGACGCGCTTGCGCAGACGCCGGAGGAAATTTCCGCTGTGGAAACGCTCACCGAAGCGGAGACCTCACCCGCCGCGCCGATCACCCTCACCAACCACATGACCGAAAAGGAACGCAGCAGCGTGGATGTCCATGCGCTGACGCTCCTTGACGACCCGGCGAACGCGGCACACACAGTCGAAGCCGAGATCTGGACATCTGCCGATTTCATTGCCGACCTCGAGCAGGATCACGACTACCTCACCGAGGAGGAATATGCAGGGACTATCGAATGGTACCAAGCACACGCAGACGAGCAGTTTATCCGCAATATCCTCGTGGACGGCTGTATCTACTGCGATTACATCCCCGAGATCGGCTATGACGGCGGTGCCATAGATATGGCCTACACCGAGGGCGAGGACGATGAAGTCACCTCCATGCATTTTGACACGATGGAGGAGTATTTCTCGTGGCGGAAGATCCAGCTGCAACAGGAAGCCTGTGAAATGCAGAAGGGTGCTTCCTATGCCGAGGACGGCATCCGGGAGACCAAGTATGTCTTTGATGCGGTCATCAACGGCAATTATGAGGTGCTCCCCGTCGGCACGGTCAACCCGGACGATCCCGACAGCTATCAGTGGGGCAACCCGTTCGAGGATCACCGGAAGGAATGGGAGTACCAGCAGGACGAGGTGGAAGCCATCCGGGATTCCGTGCAGGAGATCAGCATCTATGACGAGGAATCGGACACGGACTTTTTAGCGCATGTGATCTTGCCGCCCGGTTACGACCCGGAGCAGACGTATCCGGTGTATTTCCTGACGGATGCGGTGTGGCGGTTCGGGACATGTCCGTCGCTCTGGCAATGCATGAAAAACGGCGAAGCTGCGCCGGTCATTCTCGTGACGCTCGGCTTTGACTACCAGATGGATGGTGCGGCGGACTGGGTGCGGATGCTGTATCTGGTGGATGAGAAGGACAAGACGGTGGATTTCATCACGGACAACCTCATGCCCTATCTCGGGGAGCTGTACCACATCGACTATGCCAATTCCACGCTCTACGGCCATTCGGACGGCGGTGTGCTGACGCATTATGCGGCATTCACCTCCGACCTGCACGAGAACCAGCCTTTCGGGCGCTATATCATCGGCAGTCCGGCGCTCTGGGCGCTCTATCTCTGGCAGGCGCCTGACCCGGATGCGGCACTGACGGACTACGGCTATTTCGACCGGAACGAGCGCTTTGACAAGGAGATCTTCGTCACCGGCGGTTCACAGGAGGATCCGGACTATGCCAGCTATTATGATACCCATGACTCGACCCTCGAGGGCATCGAGCATCTGAAGGAGCGCATGGAAGCCCACGGCGTGACAACGGCGGAATTCCGCATGTATGACTCCCATCACTACCAGTACATCCCGGACATGCTGGCGGAGTATCTGAGGGAGTATTATCCTGTAAAATAAAGCCCTTCTATAAACGAAAGATGCAGGTGCAGGAGGCTCAGCCTCCTGCCGAGGGAGGTTTAGGAGGGGCGAGTAGCCCCTCCTAAGTCGGCGCAAGCCGACAAAAAGGGGCATCTTTTTTCGTGAAACAGTTGATTTTATCCGATGAATCTGCTATAATAATAAAAGATGCTCTGAAAAAGGGGGGATTGCTTTGGAAGCAACTGTGGACATCAGTACCGTACTGCGCTACGGGCTCATCACGCTCGGACTGTTTGCGCTGATCTATGCCATTGCCGTGCTCACGCCGTGGATGGCGAAGCATGTGGATGCGTGGATCGCCAAGTACCGTGAGAACCACAACCCGAAGCGCGACCGTTCCTACGGCGTGCGCTCGATCTATGAGCTGCCGCCTGAAAAAGAGGAGCCGGAAGCATCCGCCGAAGAGCAACAGGATACCAGGAAGAAAGGAACCGAATAACTATGGCAAAGAATGACAAGAAACTGGTCAGCGAGATCACGGCAATGGACGAGGATTTTGCACAGTGGTACACTGACATCGTGAAGAAGGCGGAGCTGATCTCCTATACCTCCGTCAAGGGCTGCATGGTCATCCGTCCCTACGGCTATGCGATCTGGGAGAACATCCAGCGCATCCTCGACGGTATGTTCAAGGCGACTGGACATGAGAACGTGAACATGCCCATGTTCATCCCGGAGTCCCTCCTCGAGAAGGAGAAGGATCACGTCGAGGGCTTTGCGCCCGAGATGGCATGGGTGACGATGGGCGGCAATGCGAAGCTCGAGGAGCGTCTCTGCGTGCGCCCGACCTCCGAGACGCTGTTCTGCGACCACTACAAGGACATCATCCACAGCTACCGCGATCTGCCGAAGCTGTACAACCAGTGGGTCAGCGTAGTTCGCTGGGAAAAGACCACCCGTCCGTTCCTGCGCTCCCGTGAGTTCCTCTGGCAGGAGGGTCACACCATCCATGCAACGGCAGAGGAGGCCATCGCCGAGACCGAGCAGATGCTGAACGTCTACACGAAGTTCTGTGAGGATGCACTCGCGATGCCTGTGGTACAGGGCAAGAAGACCGAGAGCGACAAGTTCGCCGGTGCGGTCTCCACCTATGCCATCGAGGCACTGATGCATGACGGCAAGGCGCTCCAGGCAGGTACGTCCCACTACTTCGGCGACGGCTTTGCACATGCCTTTGACATCCAGTTTGCCGACAAGGACAACACCCTGAAATACCCGCACCAGACAAGCTGGGGCGTGACGACCCGTCTGATCGGTGCGATCATCATGACGCACGGCGATGACAACGGTCTTGTTCTGCCGCCGGCTGTGGCACCGATCCAGGTCGTTATCGTGCCGGCTGCGATGCACAAGGAGGGCGTCCTCGAGAAGGCCAACGAGCTCTATGAGCAGCTCAAGGCTGCGGGCATCCGCGTGAAGCTCGATGATACCGAGAACTCCCCCGGCTGGAAGTTTGCCGAGTACGAGATGAAGGGCGTTCCGGTACGTGTCGAGATCGGCCCGCGTGACATTGCGGCGGATCAGTGCATGATCGCACTGCGTACCGGCGGCGAGAAGGTCGCCTGCCCGCTCGGTTCTCTGGTCGAGACCGTACAGGCCAAGCTCCAGGAGGTACATGATGTGATGTACGCTGCTGCGCTGGCCAACCGCGAGAAGCGCACCTACCAGTGCCAGACCATCGACGACATCAACAAGGCGCTCACCGAGAACGGCGACGGCTTCATCGAGGCCATGTGGTGCGGCGAAGAGGCCTGCGAGGATGAGGTCAAGGCACAGACCGGTGCCGGCTCCCGCTGCATCCCGCTGGCACAGAAGCAGCTCTCCGACAAGTGCGTCTGCTGCGGCAAGCCTGCCAAGTGCATGGTGCTCTGGGGCAAGGCATATTGATCTATGATAACAAAGCAGCCCTTGCGTGAAGTGAGGGCTGCTTGTTGAGCTTTTACACAGAGAGCAGAAAGGAGAACAGACCAATTATGGCAAGAAAACGCATCCGCTTTATGTCACTGTTCCTCTCGGCAGCGCTCATGCTGACGGGCTGCGGCAGTGCTTCCAAAAAGGGCGAACCTGTGGCCGTTGCACCGACGACGGAGGCTGCAACAGAGGAGGTCGAGGAGGAGACCGGCATCGCACATGCCTCCCCCGAGGAAGTCCTTGCAAAAATGACGCTCGACCAGAAGCTCCACCAGATGTTCATCATCACGCCCGAGGCGCTCACCGGCTTCAACCAGGTGACGCAGTGCGGCGAGGCATCGAAGCTTGCAATGAGCGAGCATCCGGTCGGCGGTCTGATCTATTTTGCGCCGAATCTCCAGGATCAGGCGCAGACGCGCTCCATGCTGACGGATACACAGCACTTCATGCGTGCGACAACGGGCGTGGGCATGTTCCTGTCCGTGGATGAGGAGGGCGGCACCGTTGCGCGTGTGGCTTCCACGTTGCGCACCACCCGCATGGAGAAGATGAGCGCCTACGGCGAACGCGCCAGCGCCGATGAAGCGTTCTCGGTCGGTGAGACGATCGGCAACGACATCCATCAGTTCGGCTTCAACCTCGATTTTGCACCGGTGGCAGATGTGGACATCAGCGAGACCAACGAGCTGGGCGACCGCACCTTCAGCGATGACCCCGAGGTCGTTGCCAAGATGGTGACGGGCGTGGTACAGGGCTTGCAGAGCACCGGCGTTGCGGCGACACTCAAGCACTTCCCCGGTCTGGGCGCCGAGGACGGCAATGCCCACACGGACGAGAAGATCGTCATCGACCGTTCCCTCGATGAGATGCGCGAGTGCGACTTTGTGCCGTTCAAGGCGGGCATCAAGGCGGGCTCTGACTTTGTGATGGTCAGCCACCAGATCGTGACCGGCGTGGGCGATGACCTCCCGGCATGTCTGTCCAAGGCAGTCTGCACCGACCTGCTGCGCGGTGAGCTGGGCTTTGAGGGCGTCATCATCACGGATTCCATGCAGATGAACACCATCGCCGGCACCTACAGCTCCTCCGAGGCGGCTGTGATGGCCGTGCAGGCGGGCGTGGATGTGATCCTCATCCCGGCGGACTTCGAGAGTGCCCTGAGCGGACTGCGGCAGGCAGTCAACTCCGGCGAGATCTCCGAGGCACGGATCGACGAGAGCGTGCTGCGGATCCTGCGGGAGAAGGAAAAGCTCGGGCTGCTTGACTGATTTTTTGTCGGCTTGCAGCCGACTTAGGAGGGGGCTTCTCGCCCCCTCCTTGCCTCCCCTCGGCAGGACGGTGACCGCCCTGCACCCGCATCATATTATTTTGATAAAAGCGGGTCAAGGGTGACTCCCCACCCTGTGGGGAGATGTCCGAAGAACAGAGGGGACGGGCGCCAGTTAGGCGAGGTGCCGCCGAACGGCGGAGGGGGTGGCTTTCAATGAACCATTCTTTTATCGACAATGATTGCCGGATCAATAATTTGAGGTGGAAGGATTCTGATTATGGACAATGCACGTTTCAACAGCCAGCTTGCGTTTATTTTAGAGCTGGATCATCTGAAAAACATCTACCGCCGCACCTATGTCCTGCATGAGGACAGGCGGGAGAACGACGCCGAGCACAGCTTTCACCTGGCGATCATGGCGTGTGTCTTAGCGGAGCATGCACGGCAGAAGGTTGATGTGCTGCGCACCGTGAAGATGGTGCTCATCCACGATGTGGTGGAGATCGACGCGGGCGATACCTACTGCTATGACACCGAGGGCTACAAGACCAAGGCTGCCCGGGAGCAGAAAGCCGCTGACAGGCTCTTTGCGTTGCTGCCGGAGGATCAGTGCCGGGAGTACCGCGGCCTGTGGGAGGAATTTGAAGCACGGGAGACCCCCGAGGCGAAATTCGCCAACGCCCTTGACCGGGTGCAGCCGCTGCTGCTGAACTTCAAGAAGGGCGGCATCTCGTGGAAGGAGCACGATGTCCGCGCCGAGCAGGTGACTGCCCGCAACTGCGGCATCACGGACGACGGCAGCGAGGTCATCGGGCAGCTTGCCGCCGAGATCATCGAAACGGCGAAGCAGGAGGGGATGCTTTTATGAGAGAGATCACACCGGGCTATACCGCCGAGGTCTCCGCAGAGGTGACGGCTGACAAGCTGGCCTCCGCGGTCGGGAGCGGTTCACTGAACGTCTTTGCAACGCCCATGATGGCGGCGCTCATGGAAGCGGCAGCCTGTGCGGCGGTGGCGCCGTTCCTCGAAGAGGGCGAGACCACGGTCGGCACGGAGCTCTGCATCCGGCACACGGCGGCAACGCCCTGCGGGATGACCGTGACGGCAAAGGCGGAGCTTGTCTCTGCCAACGGGCGTGAGCTGGCGCTGAACGTATCGGCATCTGACGAAGTGGGCGAGATCGGCAGCGGCACGCACAAGCGCTTTGTCGTGTATGCGGAGCGATTCCAGCAGAAAACGGAGGCAAGGTGCAAATGACAGACAAGATGCCGCTCGAAATTGAGCGGAAATATCTCATCCGCCGCCCGGATGCTGCCACCTTGACGGCACTGCCGGAGGTGCGGGCGGACGAGATCACACAGACCTATCTGACGATGGGGGAGGACGGCTTTTCCCGTCGCGTCCGGAAGCGCGGCACTGCGGAGCGGGGCTGGCAGTACACCTACACCCGCAAGCGGACAGTCGGCTTCGGGAAGCGCATCGAGCTCGAGGACGAGATCACCGAGGCGCAGTATCAGGCGCTGTTGCAGGAGGCGGAGCCGTCCATGCACACGATCAGCAAGGTGCGGTATGTGTTCCGGCATCTGGGGCAGGTGTTTGAGCTGGATGTCTATGCATTCAGCGACACGACCGCCACGCTCGAGATCGAGCTCCCGTCCATCGACACGCCGGTGACGCTGCCGGAGCAGATCGAGATCCTGCGGGATGTGACCGGAGAGCCGGGATTCAGCAATTTTGCGCTGTCGAAGAAGCTGGCATTCCCTGAATAGAAAAAACAAAGATCGGAGACCCGGGTGGTCTCCGATCTTTGTATCTATCAGAGGAGTGAATCGTTAATGCCGACAATGTATTTGAGCAGATCGAGGGAATCCGCTTCGTCCGGGGCGCCGCTGCCGTTGAGGTCGGCGTTCTGTTTCGCCGTGTCGCAGAGCGGGTCGCCGGTCATGATGTTGCGGTTCAGGGCGATGACGTCCACGATGGTGATGTCCGTGTCGAGGGTGACGTCACCGGGTTTGAGGAGGCCGTTGTGGCCCTTGGTATAGTTCTCTTCAGCATAGCTGATCAGAACGAGCTCACAGCCGAATTTTGCTGCCAATTCAAATCTCAGCTCTATCTTCTCACGATAGCTCAGCCCGTCAGCACCGGTGATCTGATAGAAATCGTACACCACGTCATAGGGATCAACGGTCAGTCCGGGGTATTGCGCATCGAGAAATGCCTGCACAGCATCCCAGTCCACATATTCTTGGTCTGCTGCGCTGTCAGTCGTTCCATATTGGTGATAGTAGTTTGAGATCCGCTTCATCGGATCACCTGTGCCCTCCCAGAAAGCGCGTGAATAACATGCCGTTTCACCCCACCCGTAGAATCCCGAGATAAGGTGCTTTCTGGCAAGCGCAAGCAAAATGCTGCTTTCCAGTTCGTCGGCGTTTTCCGGCAATGCTTCTACTTGCAGCTCAAATGCTCTGTCATTTGTGCCCGATCTTCTGATAGAGGCGATGCAGTATCCTTTGACGGGATCGGACGCATACGAGCTGAGTGCAGAGCCATAGTGTTCTGCCATGCCCGGGAAGTAAGGATCCAGGATCTCAGCGATCTGCCGTCCGCCTTCCTCCATCTCGATCGTATCGTTGAGGACAAAGAGCATGATTTGCTGCACGGGATACACCGTGAACAGCGAGTGATCCTCTTCACTTACATAGGCTTCCAGACCGCCCATTAAGCCGTAGGTATTGATCTGCTCCATCCCTTCCAGTGCATCCCATGTGGTTTCCCCCCAGTAATGCGGCAGCCCCTCCGCCGATGCTGTCAGCCCCGCCACGGGTACGCAGCACAGAGCCAGAATGGCGGCTGTCAGTTTCTTCATGCGATTCTTCATAAGATCACCTCTTTCTTCGGTCGTTCCAGGTGTTCCTCCGCCCCGGAGGATCTGCCTTCACTTCTTAGTCGTTTCAAAATGAAAAAACTCTAAGCAGTTTCAAAAATTTTTTGAAAAAATCCCGCCGCAGAGCTCTCCTGCGGCGGGCGTGCATTATTCTTCGTCCGGGGTGTCATTTTCCTCGGCTTCTTCGGTCTCGTCCTCGGTATCCTCCTCGGCGTCGTCATAGACGGACTTCACATCGAGGTATTCCTCGAGGGTCAGACCCTGCTCATACATATTCGTCGCATGCTCAATGCCGACATAGCGGATGTGCCACGACTCATAGGCATAGCCGGTGATCTTTTCCTTGCCCTCCGGGAAGCGGATGATAAAGCCGTACTCATGCGCATGAGCGGCGAGCCACTGTCCGGCAGGGGTCTCGGCGAAGTTGTTGTCGATGCTGTTGCAGTCGATGGAATAGCCGCTCTGGTGCTCGGAGTGGCCGGGTCTTGCGGAGAGATCGTCGGCATACTGCTTGCTGTAGCCGCTCACCATGCTGTTGTAGACCTTCTGCTGGAAGTCATAGCTCCGGTAGGAGGAGCCGATGTAGAGCTCGAGGCCTTCCTTGGCGGCATCCTCGGCGAGGACGTCGAACGCCTCCTCCGTGATGGGCAGCAGACCGGGGTCGTAATCCCGCGGCAGGCTGTAGCTCTTGTTCACCACGAGCAGCCCGTCCACATAGGTGATGCCGTTCTTGATCGTCAGCTCACGCACGGTCACGGGGATGTCCACATGCTCGTCGCCGTAGGACGCCGTCACGGTGCAGGTGCCCTTCTGCAGGCCTGTCACCTGTCCGGCAGCGAGATCCACGACGTCGGGATCATCCGTGCTCCAGCAGATGTCATTCTGCTTCACGCCGGGCGGCAGCTCCAGCTCGATGCGCTGGGTGTGGTTGATGCGGACGTACAGGTGCTGCACCTTCGCGGCGATGGCACCGACGGGCAGAGTGGGCTCGGTCGTTTCCTCGGTGGTCTCCTCGGTCGCCGGCTCGGATGTATCCGCCGTTTCCTCGGTCACTTCGGTGGCGGCGGTCTCCGTGGCGGTCTCCTCGGTGGGGGAGGTGGCCTCGGTGGTCTCCTCGGCGGAGATGATGGGCGTCACGTTCGGGTCGGTATTCCTCTTTCGGATCGTGAAGATGCCAAAACCGAGCAAAACGCACAGTATTATGACAAATAGGATGTATTTCAGCCGCTCGCGGCGGACTTCCTGCTTTTCAGGTGACATAGATCTCCTCTTTCCTTTGTGCTATCTGTCTCTGAAATGGAAACTACCTTCTATTATACCACATCCGAACGGATTTGTCACCCGTTTTGTAAAGATTTTTTCGATTTTTTCTGCGCAATGTCAGAAAGGTGCGCAATTCCGTAGTTTTTAGAGAATGAATGTGATCGACAGTGTATCATGGATTGGACAAGTTGCACAATCCTTGAAATAAAGCTTTGTGCATTTCGGGGAAATCTGTCTGAGGTATAGCATTTTTGCCTCGGATATGGTATAATGTAAGCAGTATACTTCGATTCTACCAACACAGGAGGTAATATCCATGAAGGATTTTCTGAAAGCCATGTGTATCGTTCTGCTGGTGCTCGGCGCGGCCGCCGCTGCACTGCTTGTTCTGAAGCGCTGCTCCACCCGCTCTTATCTGACTGTTGAGGAATAATACGGAAACCCCGCCAAGTTACGGCGGGGTTCTATTTTTGTGGCGATAGAAGGATCCCCTCCCGTTTTCAGGGAGGGGATCGTTTGTTATGCGGCAGGGGCTGCGATGGATCCGGAGGAATTGATCACGCCGCCTGCGGTGGTGTTCGGGTTTTCGCCATCGGCTACGGTCTCGGGCTCGATGGCCTCAGAGACGGTCTCGGTGGTTTCCTCGGAGGGGAGCTCCTCGGCATCACCGGCGGAGACATTGGCATTCATGTCGGTCTCTTCTTCGTTGTATTCTTCGTTATATTCGTCGGTGTACTGGTCGTCATTGGTGTAGTACTGCGGCCAGATCTCGGCAGCGTGCTCGTTGATGTAGGTCTCGACTGCCTCGCTGCCGTAGAGGTCGCCCTTGTCGATCACGGCCTGTACCAGATCATTGTGCTTCGGCGGGATGATGTAGCGCTCGCCGTTCACGATGATGCAGTAGCAGGGCTCCTCGGAGATGTACTCATCCTGTGCCGCATCGAGCAGCGCGATGATCTCGGGATAGTAGTCCTCGGTCTTCAGGCCGTCGAACAGGATCAGGTGATCCTGGTAAGCCGGGTTCTTGCCGTCAATATCGGCATTGACGAAGGTGTTGCTCGAATAGGATACGGAAGAATTCGGGTACTTGAGGGAATCGGTAGACCACTGATCCGGCGCATAGATGCGGATGCTCAGCACGCTCTGGTTGGTTGCCTGTGCGCTCGTCGGGTTGTCGCCGTCCAGGAAGTCATAGCGCTCCGGAACGGTGAGCTCTCGGAAGCCCCAGCTTTCGAGCAGAGCGATGGTCTCGTTGTAGCCCTCATAGACCTTGAAGGCGGAGTTGTTGTCATATTCCTCACCGAAGGAGCAATAGATGGCTGCGGTGCGGCGCTGCTCGGAGGTCATGCTCCGGATGTCGCGCTCATAAGCAGCAGCAAGCTGTGCGATGGATGCGCTGCCGCCGCTGACGGCACGGGTCTGCTTGCCGAAGGTCTTGTGGATGGTGAGACGGAAGACATCGGGGACGCGGATGTCGTTCGATTCGTGGATGCCGACGTCCTCGGCGATGAGCTTGGCGAGTGCGGTACCGCAGGTGGAAGCATACAGGTCGCTGTCGTGCAGGATCGAACGCAGCTCTGCCAGCTCATCGGCGCTGAGGTACATGTCACGGTGGATGACGGTGCCGGCGAGGGTGTAGTAGGTCAGGTCGCAGGAGAAGGTCTCAGCGTAGTGGCCGTACTCGTTCGGATTCTCCTTGGATCCCTTCTTACCGAACATGGAATAGTCTTCATAGTCGTCATAATAGCGGTCGGTGGAAACGGGATCGAGTTCGTAGGGGTTCTCGGCATAGTCATAGCCGTTGTATCTTATCTCATACTTGAATTTATTGGTGAGCTCCTTGTTGATGGCGGTTGCGGGAGAGGGCGAGGTCTTCTTGCGCTCCACGATGGACTTGTGGAAGTCGGTGATCTTGGAGATGACCTCGCGATCGGTGAACTCGAAGTCCTCGGAGCAGGAGGCGCTATAATTTACCTCAACAGAAGAGATGGTCGCAGCAATGGGGACGTAGTTCTCTCTGCCGAAGCAGTCGGTCTTGATGACGACGAAGAAGACGCCGACCGTCACGACAACTGTTCCGATAAAGGTGAGGATCGAGAGCCAGAAACGCTTGAAGCCGCGCTTCCGGATGACTTCGCAGACAAAGTAGACGATGGCTGCAAACAGCAGTACCGGCCCGATGACGTTGAAGTCGAGCAGGCAGAGGATGAGCACGGTCAGCAGCGTGAGCATCACATAGTAAGCGGCGATGTAGACAAAGGGCTTGCCGACATGCTCTGCCTTGCGGCGTCTGTAGAGCTGCCATGCTGCAATGAGGCATACTGCCGCCAGCACGAGGATGATGAAGAGCCAGCGGAAATAGTTGGGCAGCATGTCGTGGTTGTGGGTCTCGGCGCCGCGGAGGTACGTCCAGGAGCAGTAATCACTGAACCCGAAGTCGTTATCCATGAGGTAGATCAGGTAGCACAGACCGCCGATGGGGGACATGAAGCCGATGATGTGCCAGAGATACTCAAAGCTCAGATCCACATGCGAGGAGATCATGCCGAGGACGGCAGCGATCGTGCCGGGGATCAGGCCGTTGAGCAGGATGTTGGCGTAGATGCACTCGAACAGCGTGCCGCAGCAGATCGTGATGAGCGTGCTGAGTGAATAATACAGCAGCATCAGGACAAACAGGCCGGTGGTGCCCATCGCATAGTAGCGGATCATCTCGCCGAGGTCGGTCTCGAAGAAGGCCTTGCTCGCATCGGGCGTGACAAACAGCGAACCGACGCCGATGATGATCCAGCCGAGGATCACGGTGATGATGTACGGCAGAATGTACATGCACGCGCCGCCGAGGAAATCGGTGAAGAAACGCTGGTTCCCGGTCAGCGGCAGGGCATAGAGCATATCGACCTGTGATTTCTTATGTGTTTCGGTAAAGGAGCAGATCGCGCAGAACATGCCCATGAAGACTGCCACAGCCAGACAGAACGCGCCGATCCCGGCGTACATTTCAAGGCTCGGGAGATAGACACGGCTCTCGGAGACAGCGGAATCACGGATGACCTCCACGATGAGCGGCGTCACGATGAGCGGGCCGCTGATGACCATCAGAATGCTCGTCACGATCGCCATTTTCCGGTTCTGCCGGAGAACGCGCAGCATATTGCGCAGCGGCAGATTAGGCAAAGACTTGGCTGTCATATCCAAGCACCTCCAATTCGTAAATAAAGATCTCCTCGAGGGTCAGCGGGATCATATCGGCGACCACGGGGTGGAGCGGTTCCAGTGCAGCGCGGAGATCCTCCTCGTCGCCCTTGAC
>JAGADP010000237.1 GCA_017828885.1 Oscillospiraceae bacterium
ATTACAGAGCATGGCACAGAATGCCGCCGCTCTGGCCGTCACCGATACCGACGACCGCATCTGGGGCGTCATCGAAAAGCTCATCACCAAGTAAGATCCGCACCAGTTCCCCCTCTTTTTCATACACTGCTTGTGAAAGGAGTGGGGGACAATGCAGAAATTTGTCATTCAGGGCGGCAGAAGGCTGGAGGGAGACATACAAGTGCAGGGAGCAAAAAACAGCGCCCTGCCCATCCTTGCAGCATCGCTCCTGTGCAATGGAGAGAGCGTGCTGGAGAACTGTCCGGGTCTTTCCGATGTCTATGCCGCATGCCGCATCCTCACCAGCGCAGGCTGTCACTGTGATATGCAGGCGCAGACCGTCCGTGTCCGCGCAGATGCGCCGCATACCGCCGTCATCCCGGAGCCGCTGATGCACGGGATGCGCTCGTCCATCATGTTTTTAGGCGCCATGCTCGGCAGGATGCAGACCTGTACGCTCGGCTATCCGGGCGGCTGTGAGCTCGGCCCAAGGCCGATCGACCTGCACCTGGACGCACTGCGCCGGATGGGCGTTTCCATCCGCGAGGAGCAGGGAACGCTCCAGTGTACCGTGCCGAAAGGCCTGCACGGTGCACGCATCCACCTGCAATTTCCCTCCGTGGGCGCCACGGAGAACATCATCCTTGCCGCCGTTCTGGCGAAAGGGGAGACCATCATCACCAACGCCGCAAGAGAGCCGGAGATCTCCGACCTGGTGCATTTCCTGCAATGCTGCGGCGCGAAGATCGAGGGCGAGGGCAGCAGTACTGTCCGCATCCGGGGTGTGAAGCAGCTTTCCGGCTGTACATACCGGATCATGCCCGACCGCATCGTGACCGCCACATGGCTTGCCTGTGCAGCCGCGGCAGGCGGCGCACTCCGGCTGACCGGAACCGATGCCCAGAGCCTCGAGGGGATCCTTGATGTGTTCGAGCAGATGGGCTGCCGGTGCAGCAGGAACGAGGATTCGATCTGCTTTTCGGCAGCAGGGCCGCTGCGGGCAGTCCGCAGCCTGCGGACGATGCCCTATCCGGGCTTTCCGACGGATGCACAGGCCATTCTCATGGCGGTGCTGTGTACGGCGAACGGCACGTCCGTGATCGAGGAGACCATCTTCGAGAACCGCTTCCGCCACGCCGACGGCCTTGTCCGCATGGGCGCGGACATCCGCACAGCCGGGCGGATCGCCGTGATCCGGGGCGTGGATCACCTGCACGGCGCGCAGGTCAGCGCGACCGACCTGCGGGGCGGCGCCGCCTTGCTGACAGCAGCGCTCGGCGCCAAGGGCGAGACCGTCCTCACCGAGATCGCCCACATTGACAGAGGCTATGATGCCCCCGAACAGGTGCTTTCTGCCGTCGGGGCTAAGATAGAGAGAAGATAAGAAGTCCGAAGAAAGGATGAGAACCGTGATCGATGTAGAAAAGTCCAACATGCAGCACGAAACGAATGCCCGCCGCAACCGGCGGCGCAAGCGCGGATTGTCCCTGTATGTTCTTGCAGTCCTTGTGCTGGCGCTCGGCACGATCGTTACGCTTTCCCTGACGGTGTTTTTCAACATCAAGACCATTCGCGTGACGGGCTATGCAGACCGCTACACCGCCGAGGACATCGTGAAAGCCTCCGGCATCCAGATCGGCGACAACCTCGTGCGTCTGAACAAGAAGTACGCCGAGGAGCGCGCGCTGGATAATCTCATCCGCATCGAGACGGTCAAGGTACACAAGCAGTTCCCGAACACCGTCGAGATCGAGGTGCAGAAATGCACCCCTGCTTATAATGTATCCTACGAGTGCGGCACGCTCATCGTCAGCGAGCACGGCCGTATCCTCGAAAACACGATGGATCCCATGCCCGGCCTTGTAAAGATCGTCGGCTATGTGCCGGAGGTCGATACCCCTGGCAAGCAGATCCAGGCGAAAGAGGAGCGCATGGATAAGGTGTTCAGCGCGTTCCGGGATCTCATCTATGAGGGCGGTCTCGGCGTGCCGATCGTGGAGATCGATATGACCGATTTCAACGATATTATGGTGGATTTCGACAGCCGCATCAAGTTCGATATGGGCAACTGGAGCGAGATCACCTACAAGATCAGCTTTGCCGAGCAGATCATCGCTGAGCAACCGGCTGACAAGGAAGGTTACCTCATCATGGTCGGCAGGAACCAGTGCTCTTTCCGCAATAAGTCGGAATATGAGGCCTCCCGCCAGAAGGTGAAGCAGGGCGTGCCGGACGAGATGCCGACCGAGACCACCGAGCCGATGACAGATGAAAACGGCGACCCGATCACCGATCCGGAAACGCCTGAGCAGCCGGAAAACATCGAAGATCTCGGGGAATAACGAAGTTTGTTGTGTGCATTTTTGTTAAAATCCCGCCAGAAACAGCCGTTTTGTTGTGCGGAATAGTAAAAAATGCGGCAATGTGCAAAAAAGTATTGCAAAATGCAAATGGATATGATACAATAATAATGTCTCATAATGTGTAAAACAGGGAGCACTCTGAGCATCAGGTTTTCAGAGACGCGGGATAGGATCCCGCCAGCCTATTTGTTTTCAGAAAAAGCGTATAAGAATGGCTCCCGATGATATTTCGTATATCATGACATGAGGAAGAATAGAACGTAGGAGGAAAGGTTAGAATGACTGATTTCATCTATGAGGAATCGTATGAGCCCGATGTGAATATCAAGGTGATCGGTGTCGGCGGCGGCGGCGGTAACGCCCTGAACTGCATGGTGGACTCCGATGTGAGCGATATTGAATATGTAGCGATCAATACCGATGCAAAGGCGCTGAAGAATTCCAAGGCAGCCACCCGCATCCAGATCGGTGCAAAGCTCACCAAGGGCAGAGGCGCCGGCAACAAGCCGGAGGTCGGTCAGCACAGCGCAGAGGAGAACCTCGAGGAGATCGAAGCATCCCTGAAGGGTGCCGATATGGTATTCATCACAGCCGGCATGGGCGGCGGCACCGGTACAGGTGCAGCGCCGATCGTAGCCAAGGCTGCACAGGAAATGGGCATTCTGACCGTAGCAGTTGTCACCAAGCCCTTCGCTTTCGAGCGTGAGCAGAAGATGGCACAGGCTGAGAAGGGCATCAGCGAGCTCAAGCAGTACGTTGACTCCCTCATCGTGATCCCGAATGAGCGCCTGCTCGTCGGCCTCGAGAAGCCGCTGACCATGAAGGAGTCCTTCGCACTCTCCGATGACATCCTCAAGACCGGTGTCAAGAGCATTGCAGACCTGATCGTGGAGGAGGGCTACATCAACCTCGACTTCGCTGATGTATCCACCACCATGAAGGGCGCAGGCTACGCACACATGGCGATCGGCCACGGCCAGGGCAAGGACAAGGCGACCGAGGCAGCCAAGGCTGTTATCTCCAGCCCGCTGCTTGAGACCTCCATCGCCGGTGCAAAGCGCCTGCTCATCAACATCGCAATGTCCGAGGACACCCTCGCTTCCGATGTAGATACCGCATCCAAGATGATCACCGAGGCAGCCGCTCCGGATGTACAGTTCATCTTCGGCGCAGCGTTCAAGGAGGATATGCAGGATGAGATGACCATCACCGTGATCGCAGCTGATTTCGGCGGTGCATCCTTCACCACACCTAAGAAAAAGAAGAAGGAAGAGCCCAAGAGCGCTTCCGGTTTCGATCCCGCTTTGAAGTAGAGGCTGTTGAGGATCCGCTCAAGATCGACAACCCGCTTCTCGATGGCACTATGGACTTTGGTCAGCCCGCACCCGCAGCACCGACACGTCCTGTAACAAATGATATTGATATGCAGGACATTTTTGACATCCTTGGCGGTAAGTAATTGTCGAAATTCATCGCAAACCGATCCTGCTGTCAATTCTGACAGCAGGATTTTTGTGCATTTTGAGGCTTTTGTGAAAAATGCACGAAAATCGGGTAGGGATTTTTACGGATAATCTCTTGCAACTCCCCTGAAAATATGCTATAATAAAGATAATATGAAAAAGAAGCGCGATAATATACTCAGAGTATAAGCGTTTCGGCGAAGGAGAGATTACTATGGATGGTATTCCGCAGAATGTACTAAAGCCCGCAAAATTCGGCGGCTTCGACAAAGACTCGGTCCTGACCTACGTGGACGAGCTGAATTCCAAGATCGAAGAACTCGAAAAGGAACTTGCTGACCGCGAAGAGGCCGGTTCGAGCCAGGAATCGCAGCTTGTACAAGAGTACAAACGGGATCTGGAAGCTGCACAGAGACAGGCAGCAGAATACCAGAAGGCTGCACAGGCCAGTGCGACTCAGCTCAAGGACGCCACAGAGAAGGCTGCCAAGCTGGCAGCTGCACTGAAGGCCGAGAAGGAAGGCAGAAATGCCGATGCGCAGCAGATGAAGCAGCTTCTCCAGAAGGCACAGGCACAGGCCAAGTCCGGCGATGACAGCAAGGTGAAGGAGCTCCAGCAGGAGATCGTTTCGCTCAAGGGTGAGATCAGCACGCTGACCTCCGAGAACACCAAGCTCAAGACAAGTGCCACTGCAAGCGGCGAGCTTTCCGCTTCCGTACAGCAGCTCAAGGATGATCTGACATCCAGCGAGAAGGAAATGGGCGACCTGAAGGCGCAGCTCGAGGAGACGACCGCAGCGCTTGCCAATATGGAAGGCGAGATGTTCGCCAAGGATTCCCAGATCGAGGAGTACAAGGGCAAGGCTGAGGAGCTTGAAAAGAAGGTAGCAGAGCTCGAGGACAAGGTAACGGAGCTGGAGAACAGCGACAGCGGCTTTGATCCGGGCTTTGATATGAGTGCCCTCTATGCAGAGGCACAGAAGAATGCCCAGCAGCTCGTCAAGACGGCTAAGATGAACGCCGACAAGACGACCCGCGAGGCAGACGAGAAGGCAAAGAAGACCGTTGCTGATGCCGATGCACAGGCGAAGAAGACGGTTGACGATGCCAATGCACAGGCGAAGCAGACTGTAGACGATGCCAACGCCAAGGCTAAGACAACGACCGAAGAGGCCACTGCAAAGGCCAAGAAGGCTGTTGCCGAGGCCGATGCACAGGCAAAGATCACGGTTGACGAAGCAAATGCCGAGGCTGAGCGCATCCTGCGCGAGGCTGAGGAGCGTCTGGCAAGCGCCAACGCAGAAGCAGAGACCATCCTGAGCACGACGAGAACCGAGGCTGAGGCCGAGTCCGTCCGCATCAAGAAGGATTCTGTGGAGCAGGAGCGCCGTGTACGCCAGCTTACTGCGACCCTGCACTCCATGCTGACCATCGAGATCGACGGTTTCGAGAAGAGCATGAAGGAGGCCGGCGAGCTGATGAGCAAGGCAGCCAAGGCTGTCAACGAGCGTATCAGCGAGACCAATGCGATCATCACCGAGGCAAGATCCTCTGTAGAGGAGACCACCAAGCTCGAAGATGAGAAGATGGACGACATCATGAGCGGCAATGCACCTGCGTTTGAGCCGCAGGCAGCAGCCCCTGCCAAGGAAGAGGCACCGAAGTCCGTCAAGGGTTCTCCGGCGATCACCGATGACTTTGCAGAGTCCATGATGCATGATTTCGCAGCCATGCCCGACCCCGAGAGCAATCTCCATGTGCCGAGCGACAACCAGCCGACCCCTATGAAGAAGCCGGCAAAGGTGTCCAGCTTCAACATGAGCGACCTGATCAAGGACGCTGAGGCTGCGGTGACTGAATAACAGACTTATCCGGAGATCCCGGGAAAGTCAATCCTGAGGTGATGAACATGCCAGAGGTACGGCGTATCCGCACCGAAGCATTGAAAGATGCCAAGCTCCGTGTCGGTGAGAAGATCTTGCTTTCGGGCTATGTCTACACGGCACGGGATGCGGCGCACAAGCGCATCGCAGCCATGCTCGATGCCGGCGAGGAACCACCCTTCCCGATCGAAGGTGCCGTGGTCTACTACGCAGGGCCCACCCCTGCACCGCCAGGAAAGCCGATCGGCTCCTGCGGCCCCACGACCTCCGGCCGGATGGATCCCTATGCCCCCCGACTGCTCGATCTCGGGCTTGCCGGGATGATCGGCAAGGGAGAGCGTTCCCAGGCCGTGCGTGATGCGGTCGCCCGGAACGGCGCAGTCTATCTCTGCGCAGTCGGCGGCGCAGGCGCTCTGGCAGCCCGCTGTATCAAATCGCTCGAGGTCATCGCATTCGAGGATCTCGGCTGCGAGTCGGTCAAGCGGCTGTATATTGAAGATTTCCCCTTGGTCGTCTGCAACGATGCCGATGGCGGCGACCTGTTCTCCGAGGGCAGAACTGCCTTCCGGAAGGAGGATGCACTTGGCGGCGTTTGAGACGCTCAGTGATGAGGCATTGGCGGCTGCAGCCAAGACTTCCGTGGAAGCGGAGGGAGTGCTGCTGTCGAGGTATCTCGGCCTGATCCGGTTCCATGCCGGAAGAATGGCCGGCTGTGCCGACGTGGATGATCTTGTGCAGGAAGGGCTGATCGCCCTGCTGCGTGCGATCCCGCAGTTTGACGGCACACGGGAAGTGAAATTTTCCTCCTATGCACAGACCTGTATCCTCAACCGGATGCGGAATTTCGTGCAGCGGGAGTCCCGCAATGCAGTCCCCTGCGATGATCTGGTTCAGGTCATGGAGGAGCAGGGAGAGCTTGCAGATCCGGACACACCGGAGAGCATTCTGGTGGAGAAGGAGAGCTATGCCCAGCGCCGTATGCAGGTGATGGCGATGCTGTCCGCCCGGGAATGGGAGATCCTGCAATGCGTGATGGACGGCGCCTCCTATGCCGAAACAGCCGCAAGGCTCGGCATTGCTGAAAAGGCGGTGGACAACGCCATGCAGAGAATACGCAGAAAAATGCGTGCCGTGCGAAGTACGGATTACTTCGATCAATAACGTTCGTCAGCCTCCGGGCTTTCGATAAAGGGCTTGTAGCTTAATCAGAGCAGTTTCTTCTTTAGGTATTCACTGGCATATCTCTTGGTATTCACTGGCATATCTTCTGTGGAAAAAGGTGGCGGTATCAACCCCGTCCGTAGTCCGAAAAACAAATTTCTCAAAGTGAGGTAAAAAACCATGTACGAAGACAAGACTTTAGTTTGTAAGGACTGCGGCAATGAGTTCGTGTTCACTGCCGGCGAGCAGGAGTTCTATGCAGAGAAGGGCTTCGAGCACGAGCCCCAGAGATGCAGAGACTGCCGCGCAGCCAGAAAGGGCGGCGCTAAGGCTCCGAGAGAGATGTTCACCGCAACATGCGCAAGCTGCGGCGGCGAGGCTCGCGTACCGTTCCAGCCCCGTGAGGACAGACCGGTATACTGCAGCGAGTGCTTCGCTAAGATGCGCGAGGAATAATTGAACTGTTCAGAAAGCACGGCGTTTCGCTGTGCTTTCTGTGTACCACGAAAAGGAGTAAAACTATGGTAGTATCTAAGGACACCGTTATCGGCGATATCCTCGACGAGAACCTCGAGATCGCAGCACCGTTCTTCCTGGGCATCGGCATGCACTGCCTGGGCTGCCCGGCATCCCGCGGCGAGACCATCGAGGAAGCCTGCGCTGTTCACGGCGTAGATCCCGACGAGCTGATCGCAAAGCTCAACGAGGCATTTGGTAACTAAAAGCCGAACGATAGGGCTGCCCGGCGCAGCCCTATTTCTATAAAATGACATAGCAGAACGCTATGACCGGGAGGAGACCAGAATGGAACAGAAAGCCAAAAGCAGATCCCTGAAAACCGCCGTCATCGTCTATGCGATCCTGTTCTATGGCCTGTGGGCGCTGTTTGAATTCTTTGGAAAATCGTTACTCGGCAGCATGATCGCCGATGCCGACCTCTTAGAGCTCGTCAAGGAAGTCATCAAGAACCTTGTCTGGACACTTCCTGCCATGCTGCTGGTGTGGCACTTCCGGGATGAAGTGCTTGTGAAATTGAAGGACATGTTCACCACGAAGGTGAACTGGCTGCATTATCTGCCGGTCTTTGTGCTGTTTGTGGTGTTTAACATCGGCCTGAATCTCTTCTGGTCACACAGCCTTCATATCGATCCCAAACTCAGTATCGTCCAGATTATCGTACTGCTGAGCACGGGTCTGACGGAGGAAATGGTCTTCCGTGGCTGGCTGCTCAATGCAACCTTCAGCCAGGAGAAGAACCGGCAGTGGATCGCCATTGCCGTGAATGCCGTGATGTTTTTGGCGATCCATTTCCCGATCTGGATCATGAAAGCCAGGTTCGTGAGCACCTTCACATCGGGCGCCTTCCTTGTGATACTGGCGCTTGGCGTGATCTTTGGTGTATCCTTTGTCAAAAGCAAGAACATCCTCGTGCCGATCAGCCTGCATATCTTCTGGAATCTGATCGTGGGTCTGTTTGAATGATACAAAACCAACCGGAAGGAGGATACCAATGCTCAGTGCAAGACTACAGGCATGCGCCGCCTATGTGACCCCCGGCGGGAACGTCTGCGATGTGGGGACGGATCACGCGCTGCTGCCGGTGTATCTCGTGCAGCAGGGGATCGCCGCCGAAGCAATCGCTGCCGACATCGGCGAGGGCCCCTTGCAGGCGGCAGAGCGGACAATTGCCGCCAACGGCCTGACGGGGCGCATCCGGACGATCCTCTCGGACGGGCTGGCGCACATCCCCGCCGACGTGACCGACATCATCATCGCCGGCATGGGCGGTGAGACGATGGTGCATATCCTCGAATCGAGCCCGTTCCCGCTTGACGGCAAGCGCCTCATCCTACAGCCGATGACAAAGGCCGAGATCCTGCGCGAGTGGCTCTATACCCACGGCTTTGCCATCCGGAAGGAGACCTGTGCCCGCGAGGAAAACCGACTGTATGCCGTGCTTTTAGCAGAATACACAGGTGCCAAGTACAAGATTCCGCTCTGGGCGCTGCGTATCGGTGCGATGGATCTGACCGCCCCGGATTGCTTTGCCTATGCTGAGCATCAGCTTGCCCAGCTCACCCGCCGCAGCGAAGCCATCCGCAACGCCGGCACGCCCGACGAAAACGCTGAAGAAATGACCGCAGCCCTGCGGCAGCGAATGGAGGAATTCAGATGACCGTACAGGATATTTACAACGCAGTTGACGCATTTGCGCCGTTTGCAACACAGGAGCGCTGGGACAACTCCGGCCTGCTGGTCGGCTCGCCCGGCTGCACCGCGGAGAAGGTGCTCGTATCGCTCGATATTTCGCCGGCAGCCGTCCAGAAAGCAGCGGAGCTCGGCTGCGACGTCATCGTTTCCCATCACCCCGTCATTTTCTCGCCCCTGAAGACGCTCCCGACCGAGAGCCCGGTCTATGCGCTGGCAAAGTCCGGCATTGCGGCGATCTGCTGCCATACGCCCCTCGACATCGCGGCGGGCGGCATCAATGACCTTCTCGTGGAGCGCCTGCGCGGCGAGCTGGAATGCTCCGTCGAGACCGAGCCCCTCGATGAAGCCGGCTGCGGCAGGGTCGTCACCTTCCCGGTCGAACTGCCCTTGAACGAGATCGCAAAGGCCGCCAAGACCGCCCTCGGATGCAGTAGTGTCCGCTTTTCGGCAGGGGAGCGCTATGTCAAGCGCCTTGGCATCTGCTCCGGTTCCGGTTCCTCGATGCTCGAGGACATCACCGGCACCTGCGATGCTCTCCTGACGGGCGACGTGAAGCACGACCGCTGGTACAAGGCAGAGGAGCTCGGCCTCGGCCTGATCGACTGCGGCCACTACCACACCGAGATCCTCATGGTGCCCTACACGGCGCAGAAGCTTCGCGAAGCCGTACCCGGGGTGGAGGTCTTCGAGTTCGTGGAGGGGGATCCCTGCTGCTATGTCTGAGACGATCTGGTGCTGCCCGGTCTGCGGCAGTCCGCTGCATCCCGTGGAGCGCAGCCTGAAATGCGAAAACCGCCACAGCTTCGACCGTTCCCGCAAGGGCGACGTGCATCTGCTGCCCGCCAACAAGATGCACGCCAAGCTCCCCGGCGACAATCCGGAGATGGTGCGCGCCCGCCATGCATTTCTGCAAAAAGGCTATTATGCGCACCTTCTGCAAACCCTCTGTGAAGCGGCAGACGGCCTGCCCGACGGCGGCGTCCTCCTCGATGCCGGCTGCGGCGAGGGCTATTACACCGCCGGCGTGCTGCATTCCCTCGATGAGAAGGGGAAAACCTGCCATGCCTACGGTGTGGACATCTCCAAGACCGCTGCCGGCTATGCAGCAAAGGCCGACCCGCGGCTGGACTGCGCCGTGGCAAGCGTGTTCCATCTCCCCGTGCAGGATGCTTCCTGCGACGTGCTCCTGAGCATCTTCTCGCCCTACTGCGGCGAGGAATTCCGGCGCGTGCTGAAACCGGGCGGCCGCCTTGTCATGGCGATCCCGGCGGCGCGGCACCTCTGGGAGCTCAAAGCGGCAGTCTACGACAAGCCCTACGAGAACGCCGTGCGCGACTATGCGCTCGAGGGCTTCGACTTCGTGCAGAAGTACACGGCAGAGCGCCGCATCACCCTCGACAATGCGGAGGACATCGCCGCTTTGTTCGGTATGACGCCTTACGCCTATCGCACCGGCGCCGCCGAACGGGAGCGCCTTGCCGCTTTGCAGACGTTGACGACCGAGACAGCTTTCGAGGTACTTGTCTACCAAAACCAACCCTAAAAAGGAAAAAAGATGCGGGTGCAGGGCGGTCACCGCCCTGCCGAGGAGGGTTTAGGGAGGGCGAGTAGCCCTCCCTAAGTCGGCTGAAAGCCGACAAAAATACCATCGTAAAGGAGAAAACCATGGCATTTGACGGCGCCTATCTCTATACCATCCGCCAGGAGCTGCTGCCGCTGATCGGCGCACGGGCGGACAAGATCCACCAGCCCTCACGGGACGAGCTCATCATCCACCTCCGCAGCCGGGAGGGCACATCCAGGCTGCTCATCAGCACCGCCGGCGACAGCGCCCGGGTACACCTGACGGAGGTATCCATCGAAAACCCCGCTGTTCCGCCGATGTTCTGCATGCTCCTGCGCAAGCACCTCGGCAGCGGACGCCTGACGGATGTCCGGCAGGAGGGGCTTGACCGTGTGCTGTTCCTCGATTTTGAGTGCATGAATGAGCTGGGCGACTACGTGAACCTGACGCTTGCCTGCGAGGTCATGGGACGCTACTCCAATGTCGTCCTCATCGGCCATGACGGCAAGGTCATCGACAGCCTGCGCCGCAATGCCGATGTCACCCGTGAGCGTGTGCTGCTGCCGGGCTTTGCCTATGAGCTGCCGCACCGCACCGGCCGTCTGAACTTCCTCGAAACGGACGATGATACCATCGTGAATGCCCTGCTCCTTGCCCCCGATCAGCGGCTCGACAAGGCGCTGGTCGGCATCTTCGAGGGTGTTTCGCCGCTTCTGGCAAGAGAATGGGCGTTCTTTGTGAGCCGTGACGGCATCCGCACCGGCGAGATGACGCAGGATCACCGCGACC
>JAGADP010000238.1 GCA_017828885.1 Oscillospiraceae bacterium
CCCTGCCATCAAGGAATTCCGGGACACGTCCAAGTCCATGCTGGCAATCCTGAAACAGCTCGGACTGAGCACTGAAACGGTACGCCTCCCGGATGACGACGATCTGTAAGGAGATCGCCGACTACATCACTCTCGTGCGCAGCGGTGATTATCCCGCGTGCCGCCAGCAGTTCCAGCTTTGTGAGCTGGTGGAGCGCATCTTTGACGATGAAGATCTGATCGTCAAAGAGGAACAGCTCGCCGATTATCTGCGCTATCAGAAATACTTCCCGTTCGACCTCTTTCCGTGGGAGATCTTTTGCTTTGCACTGCACAACTGTGTGTACCGGAAGGACGGCTCCCTGCGCTTCCCCATCCTTGTGATCTACGTGGGGCGCGGCGCCGGGAAAAACGGGTATCTCGCCTTCGAGGATTTCTGCCTGCTGACGAAGACAAACGGAGTACCGCAGTACCATATCGACATTTTCGCAATGTCTGAGGATCAGGCCAAGCAGAGCTTCACGGACGTCTGGAACATCCTGGACGACAATGAAGCCAAAATGAAGCGACATTTCCACTGGACAAAGGAGCTGATCACCTGCACGGACACCGGCTCGGAGTTCCAGTTCCGGACATCCAATCACAAGACAAAGGACGGCGGGCGTCCGGGCAAGGTGGATTTTGACGAATACCACGCCTACGAGAATTACAAGCTCATTACCGTTGCCACGACCGGGCTCGGAAAGAAGCGCCACCCGCGCCAGACCATCACAACAACGGACGGCGATGTGCGGGGCGGACCTCTCGATGATCTCCTCGATAGCTGCGAGGCGATACTTTCAGGAGAAACACCTGACAACGGGTATCTTCCGTTTATCTGCCGTCTCGATGAGGATGAGGAAGTCGATGAGGAGTGCATGTGGCACAAGGCGAACCCATCGCTGCGATACCTGCCAGATCTGATGCAGCAGCTTCGTCTGGAGTATGCACAGTACAAGCTCAACCCATTCGCCAATACGGCATTTATGACCAAGCGCATGAACCGCCCGCCAAAGCAGCCGGAGGGCGCGATCGCACCCACCGACCAGATCAAGGCGACAAATCAGCCGATCCGGGAGGAGCTGCTCATCGGCAAGCCGTGCGTGGCGGGAGTGGACTACATGCTGACAACGGACTTTCTCGGGGCAGGGCTGCTTTACCGTGTCGCAGGTCGTGACTACTGGATCACACACACATGGGTGTGCCGGGAAAGCCCGGATCTGAAGCGTGTCAAGGCGCCGCTTGACCTATGGGAAGAGCGTGGACTGCTGACCTTCGTGGACACACCGCAGATCTCTCCGGCGCTCCCGGCTGTATGGCTGGCTGCGGAGGCGGCAAAACGGAAGTCCACGATCCTACGCATCGGGATCGACAGCTTCCGGTACGATCTGTTAAAAAACGCACTGCTTGAGATCAACTTTTCGGCGGACAAGGAGTACGGAAATGTCTCACTGCTGCGCGGTTCTGACGAAATGCGCCATGTCCCGCTGATCACAGCCGGCTTCACCGATCAGACACTTATCTGGGGCGACAATCCGCTGATGCGGTGGGCTGCCAACAATTCCAAACTCATCGTGAACAAGCAGGGCAACTACATCTATGGCAAAATAGAGCCGAAATCAAGAAAAACCGACCCGTTCAAGGCGTTTGTGATGGCTGAGTGTGTTTCCGACATCCTCGACCCCTACGACAACGGAACGGCATCGCTGCCGGATGATGTCGGCGGCGTATTTACATACTGAGAGGTGATCGTTTGAAGATCTGGGATTGGTTCAAAAGCTTCTTCACGCGACCGGTCAGGGACGGTCCGATCAATAATGAGACATACCGTGACGAGGAAAGCTGCATCGCACTCAACGCCTACGCGATGATGACTGTCATCGAGATGATCGCCGGACTGATCTCCAAGTGTGAGGTGCATACCTACCGGGACGGGGACGAGGTGCAGGGGCTTGAATGGGCGAGCCTAAACGTCCGACCGAACAAAAACCAGAACGCACCGGAGTTCTGGCGGGAGCTCATCTTCCGGATGCTGTACTACAACGAGGTACTTGTGATCATCACGGGGGACGGGCAGAAGCTGATTGCAGAATCCTACAGCAAAGAAACATTTGCAACCGCAGAGCCGATCTTCTCGAATGTTTCGAGAGCCGGCATGACGTTCAGCCGGTCGTTCTACGGTGATGATGTGCTGTATATCCGGTACAGCACCCCCGGCAAGCAGCTCCTGCTGGAGAGCATGTTCTACATGTACATGGACTTGATCCGGAGCGCATCGAAAAAGTACAAGAGCAATGACGGCGAGAAGGGTATTCTGAATATATCGAGCGTTGCAAGGAACGACACGAAGTTCAAGGAAGACTTCAAGCAGCTCATGGAGAACTACTTCAAGAGCTACTTTGCCAACAAAAACGCGATCCTGCCGTTATACGACGGCTACACCTACCAGAAGACCAACACGACCGGGCAGTATGAAAACAGCGTCAGCGACATCCGGATGCTGACCAACGAAGCGATCGCCAGAGCAGCACAGGCATTTCAGGTGCCGGCAGTTCTGGTGACGGGGGAAGCCGCAGGCATCGCTGATGCGTATGAGGTGCTGCTCACCAACTGCATCGACCCGATTGCACGGCTGATCTCCACGGAGCTGACGGGCAAGATGTTCACGCCGCGGGAGATCACAGCAGGATCGAGCATGATCATGGATACCACGACCATCCGGCACGTGGATCTGATCGGCAGTGCCGCAGGCATCGACAAGCTGATCGGATGCGGGTGGAGCCATAACGAGGTACGTCATGCCCTCGGGCAGCACCGGATCAATGAACCGTGGGCGGATGTCCACCATATCACAAAAAACTATCAGACGATGGATCAGGCAATGAACGGAGGTGACGACAATGCATAAAAACATGTGGGAGATCCGGCAGGAAGCTGAAAGCGCTGACGCATTGGAGCTGTACATCTACGACACCGTCGAAAGTGACGGCTGGTGGTACGACTCCGACACATCCGCCAAGCATTTCCGGGATGAGCTGGCAAAGCACCCGAACGCCAAGGAGATCACGGTATACATCAACTCCCTCGGCGGCTCAGTAATGGAGGGCATCGCGATCTACAACCAGCTCAAACGCCACCCGGCGCACAAGACGGTGCGCATCGACGGGTTTGCGTGCAGCATCGCCTCCGTCATCGCAATGGCTGGCGACACGATCATCATGCCGAAGAACACCGTCATGATGATACACAACGCCTGGACGATCGCCATCGGCAACTCCAAAGAGCTGCACA
>JAGADP010000239.1 GCA_017828885.1 Oscillospiraceae bacterium
CCGTTTTCCCACCGGGAAACAGCCTGACGGGTCACAAAGACCTTTTCGGCTAAGGCGTCCTGGGACAGGCCCTTCTGTGTGCGGAGCTCGTAGAGAATTTCCTGGGTTTTCATGCAGCATCCCTCCTTTATGCTTATTATAGCATAGGGAACGGATGAGGTCAAGCAACTGGCTGTTTCCCTTGCGGAAAAGGCAGAAAAAACCCCTCTGCACGGGCAGAGGGGCTGTGTTAGATATTGATCACTCCTGTGCCTTCCGCTTTGCCCGCAGGCGGTGGGTGCGGGAGTTGACGAAGAGCAGGTCGGAGCTGTAGAGCTTCAGGGCAAATGCCGTCACGACGATCAGGAAGACCGCCTGGTATGCCAGTCCGCCCCAGAAGGTCGCGTAGTCGTGGAAATGCATGCAGCTCGTGGCGATGAATGTATGCGTGAACGGCACGGCATACAGCAGCATCCTGGTGCCGAGCTCCATACTGCGGATGTCCGATACCATCGTCAGGATGTAGGGGAACATCGTGCAGAACAGGATGGGCATGCTCGCCGTCTGGGCACCCTTGGCGTCCTCGACCAGACCGCCGAGGATGATGGAAGCCGTCAGGGAGATGCCGAGCGTCAGCAGGAGCTGTGCGATCACGCCGAGCCAACCGATACCGGTGATCTCCAGGCCGAGATCCTGCACAGCCTTGTAGGCACTCGCCATCGACGTGAAGGCGCCGCTGACGTTCATGTTGTTCATATCCACGCCGCTGCTGACGGTGAACAGCATGAAACCGACGAAGCCGATGCCGTACACGGCCGCATAGATGAGCGCCACGATCAAAGCGGCCAGCATCTTGGCGCCGATGATCCGGCTGCGGGGAACGGGCGCGGAGAGCAAAGTCTCGAGCGTCTTGTCGGTCTTTTCAATGGCGATCGCGCCGATGATCGTCTGGGAGGTCAGCACCACCAGCAGAAACAGCACGAGCGGCATGAACATGTCGTACATCGCCACGGAGCTGACGATCATGCTCGGGTCGGCATCGGCGCTCTTGCCGTTGGCGTAGGTGCGGGGCGATACGGTCACGGGGCTGTTCAGGTAGTCGTAGTCGCTGCCGAACAGCTCCGCTGTCAGCTCTTCGCGGATGGCAGTTGCAACGGCATCGCTGCCGGTGTTATTGCCCATGGAAACGGTCATGATGGACACGGTCGTCAGGGAGGTGTGGGAGATGAGCTCGGCGGGCTCATGCCGGATGAGCAGCGCATCGGTCAGACCGGCGGGGATCTCTACGGCATTCTTCCAGCCGTCGTTCTCCATCCCCTTCTCGAAGGTGACACCGTCGATGACCTCGTAGCCCTTCTCCTCCAGACGTTCCACGACCTTCTGGGTGAAGTCCATTCTGTCCACGTCGATGAGGCGGATGGTATCGCCCGTGAGATCCTCCGTGTTGACCGCCGTCCGCATCGCAAAGCCGAGTGTGAACATCACGGCCACGCTCACGATCAGACTGATGAGCATCTGCTTGGTGAGCAGCTCGGAGAGTTCCTTTTTCAGAAGATGCATCATACGCCCTTCACCGCCCTTTCAAAGACTTCCTCGAGGGTGTTCGCCTGGTAGCGTTCGAGCAGCTCCGCGGGCGTTCCCTCTGCCAGAAAATGGCCGTCCTTCATGATCGCGCCGCGGTCGGCCGTGGTCTGCACCTCCTGCATGTGGTGGGAGGAGAGCAAAAACGCGGTGCCGTATTCGTCGGCGCAGCGGCGGATGGACTTGCGGATGTCGAGCGAATTGAGCACGTCCAGGCCGCTGGTCGGCTCATCGAGGATGGCAAGGCGGGGCTTGGTCATGACGGTGCGCGCCAGCACGAGCTTGCGGATCATACCTCTGGAATAGGTATTGATCTTGAAGGAAAGGGCATTGCCCAGCCCGCAGATCTCCTCGCCCCGGAGGACGCATTCCTTCTGGGCTTTGGGATCCTCAAAATAGAGGCCTGCGATGAATCGCAGATAATTGCGGCCGGTCATGCTGCGGTAGGCACCTGCCTCATCGGGCAGATAGCAGATATTGGCGCGGACTTTGTCGGGCTCCTTCACGATGCTGTGGCCGGCGATGATGGCATCGCCCTCGTCCGGCCGGAGCAAGGTCGCCAGCATGCGGAGAATGGTGGTCTTGCCGGCACCGTTCATGCCCATCAGACCGAAGATCTCGCCCTCTCCGATGGTGAAGCTGACATGGTCGCAGGCGAGCTTCTTGCCGTAGGATTTGGTGAGGCCCTGCACTTCAAGTGCGTTTGGCATAGGGATACAACTCCTTTCAGAAGTAAATTTGATTTACAGTATCATTATAGCATGGTAGAGGGGAAATGTCAAGCATCCGGTGCGTTTTACTCCGCCATCTCGCCGATCGCTGTTTTGGAGGCGTAGGCGTTCAGGGACGCATCCGCGGTGATGCCGGCGAGAAGGTTGTAGGAGCCCTGACAGGCGATCATCGCCGCATTGTCCCCGCAGAGGGAGAGCGGCGGCATGTACAGCGTGTAGCCGTGCTTTTTGCACATGGCTTCCATCGACTTGCGTAGGCCGGAATTGGCGCTCACGCCGCCCGCCATCGCAATGGTCGTGTAGCCGGTGCGTGCGGCGGCAAGCTCGGTCTTTTCCGTGAGGATCTCCGAGACAGTATGCTGTAAGGATGCTGCCATCGAAGCCGCATCGACCGGCTCGCCGATCTGGTCGGCGTGGTGGACGGTGTTGATGACCGCCGTTTTCAGGCCGGAGAAGCTGCAATCGAGCTCGCTCCCCGCCACCCTCGGACGGGGCAGGGGGTACTTCTTCGGGTCACCGGTCTGGGCAGCCTTGTCGATCTGCACGCCGCCCGGATAGGGATAGCCCAGCACACGGGCGCATTTGTCGAAGCATTCGCCAGCCGCATCGTCACGGGTCGTGCCGAGGATGCGGAACTTTGTATAGTCCATGACCTCGCAGAGCATCGTATGTCCGCCGCTGACCACAAGGCAGAGGTAGGGCGGTTTCAGCTCCGGATGCGCCAGGTAATTTGCGGCGATATGACCGGTGATGTGATGCACCGGGATGAGGGGCTTCCCTGCCGAGAGCGCCAAGCCCTTCGCAAAGCTCACGCCGACCAGCAGCGCCCCGATCAGACCGGGGGTATAGGTCACGGCGATGCCGTCAAGGTCATGCACCGTGCAGCCGGCTTCTTTGAGCGCCTGCTGTGTGACGGCGAGGATGTTCTCGCAGTGCCGCCGAGATGCCAGCTCCGGCACGACACCGCCGTACTGCCGGTGTTCTGCCGCCTGCGATGCGATGACATCCGTCCGCAGTTTTGTACAGTCCTCGACGATGGCACACGCCGTCTCGTCGCAGGAGCTTTCGATTCCAAGTATCAGCATGATATTCTCCTTTTTAGAAATAAAATAGTTCTAAGATAAATCAGTGTTTATACCATTGGACAGTATGACCGTGGATTTTCACAGTGTTTTGGCAATCGTCAATATTATCACACAAATAGTCGCTTATTACATCGAAATTGGAGTTGCAACCAAACAAATAATAAGAACTATCCCCATCATATTTGGCAATAGCATAATAACACAATGTATCATATGTTTTCCCTGTTTCGTATTCAACAACACCATAATTGCCCTTTGGAGTATACATCAAAACAATTGCGCCGTTCAACTGCTCTGGAAACATATGAACCACCTCCACAGATTCCGATCTATCATAGAAAAGAACCCGCACTTTTTCTTACACAACGGCTTCTCACTTCCACGGGCGCTTCTTCTCCATCCAGCCCTGATCGTACCAGTACTGCTTGTCGGCTTCGTTCCAGCCGTTTTTCTGGATCATACGCATGAGCATGAAAAACGCCTTCGTTTTCAGACCGGGCTTGACTTTGCCGCAGCGGCTGCGGATGGTTCCGGCGAGGGCATCGGTCTTCTTTTCGATGGATGCCATGATCTTCGGCGAGATGCCGTCCCATGAGGTCGCCTGCACCGCAAAGCCGAGCTTGTAAGTCTTGGCGATGCCCCAGAAAAAGGCGCTGTCCGCCATGTCCTTGTTGGTGCTCTTCATCCCGGCGCCGGCTGCGGTGGAGATACAGACCGCCTGCTTCCGGAACATCCGGGCATCGGGGCGGTGTACCATCCAGCGGTAGCCGTAGTGGTCGAGAAATGCCTTCATGGCGCCGGTCGCATGGTAGACATAGACCGGGCTTGCCATGATGATGACATCCGCCGCATCAATGGCTTCGGTCAGCGGGCGGAGCTTTGCATAGTGCGGGCAGCAGGAGGCATCCTTGACGATACATGCCGTGCAGCCCCGGCAGAATTCGCCGAAATCCTTCGGGAGGAAGAACTCCCGCACCTCGCCTTGCAGCTTTTCTGCCAACATTCTGGCAATATGACAGGTCGATCCCTCATGGCTCTGACCGTGGATGATGACGATTTTCATATGACACCTCATGATAAAGCTTGAAGCCGCCGAACGGCGGCGGACTCTGCACTACGCCAGCACAAGACCTTTGCGAAGCATTGGACTTGTACGGACACCAGGATAGATGCCTGTCCTCATAAGCCCAAACTGCCAGCGGGGGCTCCCCGCTTCATGATCACAGCATTCTCGCGGGGATTCTCGTAATAATCCGGTCGGATGCCGAGATCCTGAAAGCCGAATTTCTCATAGAGTTTCCGGGCGGGGAAATTCCTGACACGCACTTCGAGATAGAAGTCCGCCTCCGGGTGCGCATCGAGCGCCGTTTGCAGGAGCAGCGCACCGATGCCCTTTCTGCGGCAGTCCGGCGCTGCGGCGATGTTGCTGATCTCCGCCTCGCCCGCTGCACAGAAGCACACCACATAGCCCTGCACCTGTTCGTTTTCCACCGCCGCCCAGATCGTGGTGCAGGTGTTGTTGGCTGCATCGACGAAGTTTTGAAGGCTCCACGGATCGGTGAAGCTCTGCTGCTCAATGGCTGTGATCTGTTCGAGGAGTGCGGTGTCCTCGGCGGTCAATTTCTGGATCTGCAATGGGATCCCTCCTGTTTTGTGGGTTACAAAAAACTGCGTCAGCTAAGCCGCAGGGATCTTCTTTGCATAGGGGGTAAGGGGGCGGCTCCCCGCTTAACCCTTTGCGTCATACCACGTTTCTCCTCTGTTCACATCCGCTGTCAGGGGCACGGAGAGCTCGGCTGCGTGGAGCATCTCCTCGTGCAGGACTTTGGCGGCGGCATCGGCATCGGCAGACGGCACCTCCACGATCAGTTCGTCATGCACCTGTAGGATGAGCTTCGCAGACGGCACCTCCTGTGCAAGACGCTCGTGAACATGCACCATCGCCAGCTTGATGAGGTCGGCGGCGGTGCCCTGAACGGGCGTGTTCATCGCAATGCGCTTGCCGGCTGCCTGTACCATCTTGTTCCTGGCTTGCAGCTCCGGCACATAGCGGCGGCGTCCGAGCATCGTGCAGACATAGCCGTCCCTGGCGGCATTTTCCACGGTGCTGTCGAGGAATGTGGAGACCTTCGGGAAGGAGCCGAGATAGTCGGCGATATACTGCTTTGCCATCGGCACGGATACATGGATGTCCTTCGACAGCGAGAACGCCCCCATGCCGTAGAGAATGCCGAAATTGACCGCCTTCGAGGCGCTGCGCATCTCGGGCGTGACCTCCTCCGGCTCACAGCCGAAGACCTTGGCAGCGGTCGCCGTGTGGATGTCCGCGCCGGAGATAAATGCCTCCTGCATCGCCGCATCCCCGGAGAGATGTGCCATGAGCCGCAGCTCGATCTGGCTGTAGTCGGCATCGAGCAGGATACAGCCGGGAGCTGCCTTGAAGAACTTCCGCATCTGCCGCCCGAGTTCGGTGCGGACGGGGATGTTCTGGAGATTCGGCTCTGTCGAAGACAGGCGGCCGGTGCGGGTCTCGGTCTGGCGGTAGTTCGTGTGGATACGTCCGTCCTCTGCCACGGCAGAGAGCAGACCGTCCACATAGGTCGAGCGTAGCTTGGTATACTGGCGGTATTCGAGGACCTTCGCCACGATCGGATGCTGCCAGCTCAGCTCTTCGAGCACCTCAGCATTGGTAGACCAGCCGCTCTTGGTCTTCTTCTTCGCCGGAAGACCGAGCTTTTCAAAGAGGATCACGCCGAGCTGTTTCGGGGAGCTGATGTTGAATTCCTCCCCGGCGGCTTCGTAGATCTCGGCAGCGAGCTCGTCAATGCGGGTCGTGAGCTGTTCGCCGAAGCTGCGGATGCCGTCCTGATCCACCAGCACGCCCGTATGCTCCATTGAAGCCAGGACATCGGTCAGCGGGAGCTCGATGTCACGCCAGAGCGGGAGCATTCCCTCATCTTCAAGACGGGCGATGCCTTTTTCATACATAGCCTGCAAAGCACAAAGATCCGCATAGCTGCCCAGCTCGTCAAAACGGCGGACGTTCAGCACGGCACAGACTGCCGCAGTGCTGTAGTCGGTCGCGGACGGATTGAGCAGATAGCCGCAGATCGCCGCATCAAAGGCGATCCCGCGAAGCGCTGTGCCATGTGCGAGGGCATAGCGATAGTGCGGTTTGGCGTCGTCGGTGAGCTTCCTGCAATTGCTTCCGAGGAAGGCGAGAATGTCGCTCTCCTCCGCCGTCTGCATGACATTGGTGCCGTTGAGGACGGTCAGTGTGCCGTCCTGCAGCAGATAGGCACAGGTATCGTCATCGGCAGGAAGTGTCCATGCCGTTTCGGTCAACTCGGGAGCCACAGCGGCTTCTTCCTGCGCAGCATCTTCATCGAAAAGCGTAGGATCCGCGCCGCCGCCCAAAGGTGCAAGCCCCAGCCTGTCAAGCAGCTTGTACAGCTCGAGCTCGGTCAGCAGACGGCGCAGGGTGTCGGTGTCCTGCGGTGCGGTGCGGTAATCCTCGATCGCAGTGGAAACGGGCGCATTCGTGACGATGGTCGCCAGCCACTTGCTGTGCTCGGCATCGGGGCGGCCGTCGATGAGCTTCTGGCGGATGCGGGGCGTTGCCTGCACCTCGTCGATATGCTCGTACATCGCCTCGATGCTGTTCCATGCCTGGATGAGCGCCATAGCGGTCTTTTCGCCGATGCCCTTGATGCCGGGGATGTTGTCGGAGCTGTCGCCCATGAGGGCTTTCAGGTCGATGATGTGGATGGGCGCAAAGCCGTACTCCTCGGTGAAACGCTCCGGCGTGTAGGGGATGGTCTCCTTGGTCTTGACAAGGCGCACGGTGACACGCTCCGTGATGAGCTGGAGGCTGTCACGGTCGCCGGTCATGACGCTGCACTGTGCCCCCTGCGCATCGCAGGCATGGGCGAGGGTGCCGAGGATGTCGTCCGCCTCGAAGCCCTCCGCCGAGAGCACCGGAATGCCCATCGCCGTGAGGATCTGCTTGAGATAGGGCATCTGCATGGCGAGCTCCTCGGGCATCCCCTTGCGGTTCGCCTTGTAGGCCGCATCCGCTTTGTGGCGGAAGGTCGGGCTTTTCAGGTCGAATGCCACAGCCACGGCATCGGGCTTCACGGTCTCGATCTCTTTGAGGTACATCTGGAAAAATCCGAACAGCGCATTCGTGAACACGCCCTTATGATTGGCAAGCGCCCGCACGCCGTAGAACGCGCGGTTGATGATGCTGTTGCCGTCGATGACAAGTAAATGCATGGAATCGTCCTCCGTTCCGGTAGTCTGTTATTATTATACCACAGATGCGGGGGAAATGCAAGCAGCGGAATGCGCGAAAAATCCCCCTGCACAGAGCAAGGGGAAAAGCGTGTTATTTCACGAAATCGGTGATCTTGGCGTTCTCGTCACCTGCGCCGACGGCGGCGGAGTAGATCAGGATGATGGCGGCATCGGAGGCGTTGACGGTGTTGTCCGTGTTGACGTCGGCGGCCTTGATCTGCGCTTCTGTCAGCCCGGATGCCTCGCCGGCGCCCATCGCAGCGGCGGCGATCAGGACTTTGGCGGCGTCACTGGCGTTGACGGTGGTGTCACCGTCGAGGTCGCCGAGGGCTTGCTCCTCTGTGGGCTCGGCGGTCGGTGCTGCGCCAAGGCTCTCGAAGGTGTAGTTGTGTTTTTCAGCGTAGCTCTGGGCGGTGGAACCCTCGTAGCCTTTGATGACGCCGGTGTAGCGGACACTGCTGCTGTTAGCGATCGTATCGTAGGCGCCATAAATTTCGCATGCGGGATTCAGGATGGTGATGGATGTAAGCGCTGTGCAGTCGTCGAACGCTTCGGCATCAATGCTTGTCACGCTGTCCGGGATCGTGATGGATTCCAACGCTGCGCAGCCGTAGAATGCACTTACTCCGATGCTTGTCACGCTGTCCGGGATCGTAACAGAGTCCAGCGACATGCAACTGCTGAATGCCCACTCTTCGATGTTCGTCACGCCATCCTCAATAACGATGCTCCTGATCTTCGCTCTATAGTTAATCCATGGAAGACCTGAGTTCATGTCGCCCGTGCCGCTGATGGTAAGCGTCCCCGCATCATCGAGCGTCCAGGTCAGGTTTTCCCCACAGGTGCCGGATATCGGCGTTTCTTCCTCTGCCAGTGCCATCAGCGCAGTCTCCGGCAGTCCCATTGCCGGCAGCGCCGTTCCAAGCATGGAAAGTGCAGTTAAGCCTGCGATCATTCTGTGTTTCATAAATAATCCCTCCTGATTTCATGTTGCCGCTATGCAGCATGATTTCATTATGAATGATGAAACATTAAAAAGCAAGCATTTTAGAGAATCAGTCCTGCATTTCTATTTTTTGTACAAATATGAACAAGCGATTTTGTGCATTTGCCCAGCCTGCAAGCGCCGGATCGTCTTTCATGCAGCAGAATGCTTGCATTTTCCCGCCATATCCTGTATAATAGGACTATACCAACAGGAAAGGCGGGCATCTCATGTTTGGAAATGCGGAAAACGGCTCTGTCACGTTCGACGGCGTGACGATGCACTATATGAAATGCGGCAGCGGGCGGCGGTATCTGATCGTTTTGCCCGGGCTGGCAGACGGGCTGACAACGGTCGAGGGCAAGGCGCTGCTGCTGGCACCGGCATATAAGGACTTCTATGACGATTTCACGGTATTCCTGTTCAGCCGGCGGGATTCGCTGCCGGAGGGCTTTACCATAGAAGATATGGCGGAGGATCAGGCAAAGGCGATGCGCGCGCTCGGCATCGGGCGGGCATGTGTGCTCGGCGTGTCGCAGGGCGGCATGGTGGCGCAGGCTTTAGCGGCGGCGCATCCGAACAAGGTGCGGCGGCTCGTGCTGGCCGTGACGGCGCCCTATGCCAATCCGACCGTGCGGGCGTGTGTCGAAGGCTGGATCCGCATGGCGGAGGCGGGCGACCACAAGGCGCTGATGGCGGACACGGCGGAACATACCTATACGGAGCGCTATCTGCGGTTTTACCGGCTGCTGTATCCGGCGCTGGGCATCGGGAAGCCTGCGGACTACAGCCGCTTTCTTGTGAATGCGCGGGCGATCCTCGGCTTTGATGCACGGGAGGATCTGCATAAGATCACCTGCCCCACGCTCATCCTCGGCGGGGCGAAGGATCAGACTGTCGGCGTGGAAACGTCCGGCGAGCTGCACCGGCTCATCCCGCAGAGCAGCCTGCATATCTATCCGGAATGCGGTCATGCGCCGTATGATGAAGAGAAGGGCTTCTACCGGGAGGTGTATGAGTATCTGATGCTACGGACGGAAAACAATTGAAAAGCAGGTTAAGGGGCGCAGCCCCTTAAAAACACTTCCTCCCCCTCCGGGGGAG
>JAGADP010000240.1 GCA_017828885.1 Oscillospiraceae bacterium
GGTCTTCTCGTAGTTTTCGTAGATGTCGTCCGGGGTGATGTCTACGCCGTCGGTGTAGACATTCTCACCGATCTGCACGGACAGCGGCAGAATGCCGATCTGGTACCGCTCGATCAGTTCCTCGCCGAGGTCTGTGGTGCTGTCACTGGTAATACGGATTCTCATGGATGATACCTCCTTGTTTTTTTATGTAAAGTATATGAGATAGCGATATGTTTCAGAATGGCACCGGCGCATGCCGCAGCGCCTGTACCTCGCCCTGGAGCATACTTTCCTGCTCCAGTACCTCAAAGGCGAATGCCAGCAGCTCTTCGGCGCGGGCAGCCGTCTGCTCCGGTGTCCGGCGGAAATACGTACACCCTCCCGCGAGGTCGTTCAGATAGCGCATGGCAAGCTCTGCCGTTACGCTGTAGATGCCCGGCACGAGCGAGCGGATCTCGTCCTCTGTCAGCAGCGTCATGCCCCGCAGGAAGCCCCGCGTGAACGCCCGGAAGCGCTCTCTATCGAGCCTGCCGTCATGCTGCGCCGCCGAGCGGATGCCGTCGCCGTAGTCATACGCAGCCAGACCGGAACCGACCGTGTCGAGGTCGATCACCGCCGCCTTCTTGCCGCTGACAAGGATGTTGGCAGCGCGGGTGTCGCCGTGAACGATGCGCACCGGCAGCAGGCCGTCCTGCATCCGGTCATAGAGCCCGCAGGCTGCCTCACCGATCGTGACTGCCTTGCGCTGCAGGGCGGTGTGTCCCTCCGGCAGACGCAAATGCCGCAGCGTTTCGAGATACGCGCGGGTATCGTGAAAGGCCGGCCAGACCTCTCGCAGCCCCTTTAGCCCGTGGAGCGCCGCGTCAAAGCGCCCGACTGCAAAGCTCGCCGCCTCGGTCTGTGCCGGGGGTGAATCTGCCGTGAGCGGATTACCGGGGAGGCAGTCCATCAGCCGGTAGCAGCCGTCATGGAGCCAGCCCTCCGCTGTGCGGAAATACTGCGGGATGTTCACACCCGGATGCTCCCGGACATGTGCTGTCACCAGAGCGATGTTCTCCATCAGCGCCGCCGGATCCTCATGCCGCAGCTTTTGCAGGATGAAGCATCCGTCCGCCGTTTCGACCCGGTAGGTCGCATGCAGATGCCCCTCAGTCAGCGGCGTACAGGCCGTGCAGGGAGCGTCGAAACCGAACGATTTCAGGATCTTTTCTGTGTCCATCCGGTCGCCTCCTTGCAATCTTTTGTGCTAATAGTATAACACGAAAGCCGGATTTTGTCAAGGTATCCAAAGTAAAACTTAGAGGCTTGACATTTCCTGTACAGTATGCTACAATACTAAAGAACAGATTTGTATAGATTTTCAGATAGATTTCAGGAGGTGTTTGATATGCGTACATTCTTGTTGGAGTACGGTCTGTACGTGGAATGGGCGCTGGCATTAGCAGAGTTCGTGCTGATGCTGATCCTGTTCAGCGACTATGGAAAAAAACATGCGCCGATCATTCTGTGGATGGGGATCCTCGGCGCAGGGCTGTTTGTTGACGCCCTGATCGTCGGGTTAGGCTTCAAGCTGATCGAGCCGGTGCTGCTGATATTCAGCCGCGCACGTTTCGCGCTGCACGGACTGATGCTGCCGCTGAATCTGACGATCTGTGCTATGGCGATCCCGCTGCGGCCGATCCCGCGTTGGTGTGTCTACGGCCTGACGCCGATTTTGATGGCGCTCGGCGGTGTGGCTGGCTGGTCGAGAGAGCTTGCGCTCCAGGATACGATCGGCGACATCGTGCGTTTTGCATCTGTCAGCCCGAAGGATTCCTGGATGGAGATCGTCAATTCGGTGATCACCTACGGCACGATCATCGTGCTCATCGTGACGGGCATTTACATGCTGCTCAGGGAGCGAAGCAGCAGCATCCTGCTTGGCAGCGTGCTGATGTTTGCCTTTGCGGCGCTTGGCCCGGCCACCGGCAGCTTTGACCTGATCTTCCTGATCAGCATGTTCGGCGAGCTGTTCCTGCTGCTGTTCTTCGTGGTATTTGAGAAGCGGCATGTCGAGGAAGAGTAAGACCCTGAAAAGCACAGAGCAGCGGCAGTTCCTGCCGCTGCTCCTTTTGATTCACAGTATCTCCCTCTTGACATTCTGCGCCGGATATAGTAAAATAGAAACAGCCCCGAAACCGCGAGGCTATGGAAGATGTGAAACATGTTACCCAAAAGGAGGAACCCCATGAAACATAGATGGATCGCTCTGGCTGCCGCAGCCATGACAGCAGCCGCAGCGCTGCCCGCACTGCCGGTACAGGCGGCCGACCCGGTACAGGTCGTGGTCATCGGTGACAATGTCGCCTATGCGGCTGGTACGGCAACACAGGCGTATGCCGAGCATGTCGGTATCACCGATGCGGAATATACATTTTTTACCACTGAAAATGCCCACACCGAGGACGTCCTTGCCCAGATCGACGATGCTGCCACACAGGCCGCGCTCAAGGATGCGGATTATGTCATTTTTGCAGCGGGTCTGTATGACATCATTGATCCGTACATTGCACAGGCGACAGAATACCGGATCGAGTTCGGATTTGAGCATTTTTCTGATATTTTCGGCGCACGGATGTCTGATTTCGGCATCACGAGCGATGACGAGCTGACAGGCTACTGCAACACTCTCGGCCGCTGCGCCCGGACGAACAGAAGAACTGCCCAGGCGAATATTCCCGAGATCGGCGAGAAGATCCACGCCTCCACCAAGGCAAAGGTCATTGCGATCAACTGCTATAATCCGATGGACACCATCAAGTCCTACAATTCCCTCACCGCCAAGCGGCAGATGGCCTACGATACTGCATCCAACCCGGTCAAGGGCATGATGAAGGATTATCTCAATCCGGAGTACGCGAAATTCCCCGATGCCTACGGCTTCACGGTCGTGGATGTGTTCAGTGAATTCCAGGGCAAGGCCTATCTCTATTCCCATCCCGAGGAGCTCCAGCCGGAGCCGACGCTGTACGGTTCCCGCCTGCTGGCACGCAAGGTCAGTGAGGCGATGGGGCAGGATCTTGGCGATATGCCTGATCCGATGCTCGGCGATGTGAACGGTGACAGCGAGATCACTGCCTCCGATGCGGCACAGGTGCTCATCCATGCCGCCGATATCGGTGCTGGCGGCGATGGTACCGTCACCAAGCTCCAGGCGATGTACGGCAACGTGAGCCGTGATTTCAGCACCAATGCGACCGATGCGGCACGGATCCTGATCTATGCAGCCATCCAGGGCGCAGGCGGCGAGGCTGATTTCGGGAGGATCGGATAATGGAAGAGAGAACAACGCCGATCCTGTATCTTGTCGTCCCCTGCTATAATGAAGAAGAAGCGCTGCCCGTCACGGCAGCGAAGCTCCATGAAAAGCTCATCGCCATGATCGGTGAGGGCCTGATACGCCCGGAGAGCCGCATGGTTTTTGTCAATGACGGCTCCAAGGACAACACCTGGGAGGTCATCACCGAGCTCCACCAGACGGATCCGCTCGTGCAGGGCATCCGCCTGTCCCGCAACCGCGGCCACCAGAACGCGCTCCTGGCCGGCATGATGACGGTGCGGGAATCCTGTGACTGCATCATCTCCCTCGACGCCGACCTACAGGACGACATCGACGCGATGGACGAGATGATCGAGCGCTATATGGACGGCTGTGAGATCGTTTACGGCGTCCGCAGCGACCGCGAATCCGATACCGCCTTCAAGCGCGGCACGGCGCAGGGCTATTACAAGATGATGGCTCACCTCGGCGCCGATCTGGTCTACAACCATGCCGACTACCGGCTCATGAGCGCACTGGCGCTCGATGCGCTCTCGGAATACAGCGAGGTCAACCTGTTCCTCCGCGGCATCGTCCCCATGCTCGGCTACAAGACCGATAAAGTCTACTACGCCCGCGCACCCCGTATGCAGGGCGAGTCCAAGTACCCGCTCAGCAAGATGCTCAGCTTTGCCTTTGAGGGTCTGACGTCGCTGTCGATCAAGCCTATCCGCATGATCACCTTCCTCGGTATCGGCATCTTCTTTGCCAGCATCATCATGCTGATCTATATCGTTGTCCGTTTCTTCATGGGCATGACCGTCGCGGGATGGCCGTTCCTGGCGGTGTCTGTCTGGTGCATCGGCGGCCTGCTGCTGCTGTCGGTCGGCATCGTCGGCGAATACATCGGCCGCATCTATCTTGAAACAAAACGCCGCCCCCGCTACCGGGTGGAGACCTATCTGGAACGGTAAAGCCGCGTTTGAGAGGAGTCATCATGAAAAAGTCCCATACCCGGCTGCTGCCGCTGCTGCTTGCTGCGGCCATGACCGGCCTGCTCCCGTCCGTGCCGGCACACGCTGCCACGCAGAACATCGAGGCATGCGGCGACGGCACCGCCATGCTCGGTTCCCTGACCGCGATCGAGCACAGCGCCTTTCAGGTGCACCTGCGTCTGAATGCGCAGCACTACAGCGCCTACGGCAATGCCAGGGCAGATTCCGCCTATGTGCTGGAATTCCTGCAGCGTGAGAAGGAACAGGCGCGGCTCGCCGATGCGGACTATATCTGCATCTCCGCCGGCCTGATGGACTTCATCGCCCCCTTGCGGGAACAGACGGATGTCTATTTGCAGGAGACGGGCGGCACGCAGTTCATCGACCTCTTTACCGATGTCCCCGAGGAGCAGCTTGCGGCCTATGCCGACGAGCTGGCAAAGTGCGTCACAGCCAACCAGGACGCTCTCACGGAGCACTACAAGGCCATCGCGCAGGAGCTCGACCGGTACGACCATGCCAAGGTCATGCTCATGACCGTCTACAACCCGCTGCGCTGCTGCAAAACAGAGCTTTCTCCGGAGCGGCAGGCCTGCTATGACAAAGTCAGCGCTGCCGTGGATGCCATGCTGACTGAGACCGTGAACCCGCTCATCTGTGAGCTCGGCGAGACCTACGGCTATACCGTGGTCGATGCCTACACTGTGCTGGATGCAGCAGGCTTTGCATCCCCGGAGAACCTCGACCCCTACCCGACCTCTGCCGGCTATGAGGCGCTCGGCAAGGCATTCCTGAAGGCGCTGGACACGCCCGTCCCCGAGGGCTATACCACCGGCGATGTGGACAAGGACGGCGCCGTCAATGCCTCCGATGCAGCTAAGGTGCTCATTCATGCGGCGGCATCCGGTGCGGCCAGCGAGAACGGGCTCCTGACGATCACCGGCGAGCTGCTGTCGGCGGATTATGACCATAACGGCGTCCTCAACGCCTCCGATGCGGCACGGATCCTCATTTACAGCGCCGAGCAGGGCGCTGCAACAGAATGAACACGGAAAGGTTCTGATGCAAATGCTGCGATTTGCCCCAATTTTCAAGGATCATCTTGTCCTCCAGCGTGAAAAGCCCCTGCATATCTGGGGCACCGCGCCGGAGGGCTCTCTTGTCACTGTCTCCATCGGTCACGTCTCGGCTGCGGCGGAGACCGTCGGCGGCAGATGGGAGGCAGTTCTCCCGCCCCTCCCGGCCGGCGGCCCCTACACCCTCACTGCCACGGACGGCGAGACGGAACTGACCCTCTCGGACGTCATGCTCGGCGAGGTCTGGCTCTGCGGCGGGCAGTCCAATATGGAGCTCGTGCTGCGGGATGCCGCACGCCCCGGGGAGCTGCTCGCGAGCTGTGAGAAGTCCGATGTGCGGCTCTATCACGTCGGAAAGCGCGCCTTTTTCGATGAGCAGTTCTATGCCGAGGAGGAAGCTTCCACCTGGCAGCTTCCCATGCAGAATACCTGCCAGTTCTGGACAGCGATCGGCTATCTCTTTGCACAGGAGCTGGCAAAAAAGCTTGGTGTGACGATCGGACTGGTGGAATGCTGCTGCGGCGGCACCTCCGCCACGGCATGGATGAGCGCGGGAAACCTGCAAAGCACCGTCGCCGGCCAGAAGTACCTTGCCGACTACGACAAGGGCATGGCAGGCCTGACCGACGAGGAGGCCAATGCCGCCTACCGCGAGTACTGTGACTACCAGAACGCATGGCAGGAGCGCATGAATGCCTACTGTCTGGAGAATCCGCGGGCAAGCTGGGAGCAGGCCTGTGCCGCCTGCGGAGAGAACCGCTGGCCGGGCCCCCATGCGCCGATGAACCCGCTCCGTCCGCACGGCCTGTATGACACGATGCTCTCCCGCATCACGCCGTTCACGCTGCGCGGTGTGCTGTACTACCAGGGCGAATCCGACGACCAGCGCCCCGATGATTACGAGACCTTGCTGACCTGCATGATCCGCGAGTGGCGGCATGATTTCCACGATCCGGCACTGCCTTTCCTGCTCGTGCAGCTCCCGATGTATGCGGAGAACGGCACGGCAGAGTTCGTCAACTGGGCAAAGATCCGCCTTGTGCAGGAGCGTGTCGCCAGAGCCGACCGCCATGCGGGGCTGGCCGTCATTCCCGACTGCGGGGAATTCGGCGACATCCATCCGAAGGAGAAGCGTCCGCCCGCCCACCGGCTCTATCTACAGGCGCTCCGTGAGGTCTACGGCTTGCAGGAGGAACACACCACCGCGCCGCTGCTGCGCTGTGCCATCCCGGAAAACGACGGCATCCGGCTGTTCTTCGAGACGTCCAGCCCGCTCGAACTGCGCGGCACAGAGGGTTTCGAGATCTGTGGTGCAGACGGAGAATGGCATACCGCAGCGCCCTCCGTCAACGAGGACACTTTGCTCCTGACCGCCCCGGAGGTACCGCATCCCGTCCATGCCCGCTATGCATGGTACAACTACGGCGCCGTTTCGCTCTACGCCCAGAACGGACTCCCGGCAGCGCCGTTCAATACCCAATA
>JAGADP010000241.1 GCA_017828885.1 Oscillospiraceae bacterium
ATCGACAAGGATTAACAGAAAGGCCCTGACGGCGAACCGTCAGGGTCTTGTGTTATTCAGACATCTTATTGAAAACCAGCTCTTCTGCGGCCTCGGGGATCATCGGTCTGCCCCAGACGAAGCCCTGGATGTAATCGCAGCCGATGCTGCGGAGGGTCTCGACCTGTTCCGGCAGCTCCACGCCCTCGGCGATCACATCGAAGCCCATGATGTGCCCCATCGAAATGATCGCCGCCACGTACTGCTTGGAGGATTCGCTCACGTTCATCTTGTCGATGAAGCTCTTGTCGATCTTCAGCAGGTCTGCCGGGAAGCTGTTGAGGTAGCTCAGTGCAGAATAGCCTGTCCCGAAGTCGTCAATGGCGATGTGGATGCCCATGTATTTGATACTGTCGATGCAGCGGAGCGCCTTTTCGGCGGAGTCGATCATGATGGATTCCGTGATCTCGATCTCGAGCCTTTCCGCCGGAACGCCGCTGTTTTTCAGCAGATCCCGGATCTCGTCGAAGAAGTCGTTCTTCATCAGATGCCGCACGGATACATTGATGCTGAGCGTCAGGTCAGCGCCGGTCTTTTTCAGCAGCTCGCCGAAGAAGGCGGTCGATTTCCGGTAGACTGCCACATCGAGCTTGTCGATCAGGCCGGCTTTTTCCGCGACGGGGATGAATTCGGCAGGGCTCACGAAGTTGCCATCCGCGTCCTTCAAGCGCGCCAGTGTCTCAAAGCCGCGCAGCTTGTGCGCCATGTCATACTGCGGCTGCAAGTGGAAGGAAATGCTGTCGTTCGCAAGCGCTTCACGGATAAGTCGTTCGATCTCGAGCGTGCGCTCGATCCGGAGCAGATCCGGTGTGAAATGCAGGATGTGGTTGCTGCTGGCCTGCTGCTTGATCTCGTGCATGGCAGCGTTGGCATAGGTGAGCAGCGTGTCCGTGCTGCTGGCATCGGCGGGGTAAGAGGCATAGCCGAAGCTCGCTGTGATGTAGAGGTCGCAGTCATCCACGGTCAGACGGTTGCTGAGCACGGATTCGTACATCCGGATGGTTTTCAGCACGTCCTCCTCCGAGTGATAATCCCGGATGACCAGCAGGAACTCATCGCCGCCCTGCCGCGCAATATGATCCTTGGTGCCGGAGATGCCCGACGCCACGATCGTCCGCCAGCGGTTGGCGATCTCGATCAGCACCTCATTGCCGGTCTGAAAGCCCATCGTGTCGTTGATGCTCTTGAAGGCATTGATGTCGATGGAGACGACGGTGAAGGGCTCCCCGTGGCGGATCGCATCGCGGAGCAGATCGGAGCATGCGAAGCGGTTCGGGAGCGAGGTGAGCATGTCCGTGTAGCTGAGCTGCTTCAGGCGCTCCATCATCTTGTGGTTGGAGAGCTTGGAGGAGAGGAAGTAGGCGATCAGCTCGAGGGTCTCCTTGATGCGCATGGTGTTGGTCGTGTCGAAATTGGTCGCCCAGATGAAGCCGAGCACCTCGTCATCATGGCGCAGCGGGAACAGCACGAAGCTCTCCACGCCGGCTTCATCGAAGGTCTGGTACCAGAGCGCATTGACCTCGCGGATGTGGTTCCGGTCGCTCTCGTCCTTGATGATCATACAGTCGCTGCCGCCGATCATGTCCACCCACGATGCAGCGATGTCATAGAAGTTGGAGAACTCCGTGACCTGCTTGGTGCTGCTGTTCTCGTCGATGCTCGCCGACAGCACGGAGTGTGTTCTCGTGTACTGATCCATGAGCATGATCGTGCAGACCTCCGCGCGGCAGATCAAACGAATATCATCGACGACCTCGTTGATCGTCTGCTGGAAGTCATTGGAGCTGTGGAGCTTGATGCAGGCTTTCAGCACGTCCTCCGAAGCGGTGCCGGACTGGCTTGAGCTGATGCCGACCTCCTCCGGTGAGCAGGGCTGTGCCGTGTAGATGCAGTAGCAGAGATCCCCGTTATCGCAGGTGAGCGGCATACTGAAAATATCGAACCAGATGTTCATATTGTTCATATGGACATAGGTGTGGATCGGGATCTTTCTCACCGCCGCCCGGAAGCAGATGTCCTCGAAGCCGAGATCCTTTGGTAGATACTCCTCATAGCGCGAATTCGGGATAAAAGTATGCTTGTGCAGGAGGATATCCGGAACGCCCGGCATGTAGAGCTCGGGCGGCATGAACGGACGCTCGAGCGGTTCGATATATCTTCGGTTACCGGCCACGATGCGGATCGCATCATAGCCGTCATCCGGTGTTTTCTCGACAGACAGGATACAGGTCGGTGCATCAAAGCTGTCAGCAAATGCCTGAAAATCCATAGTGTCTCCTTTCGTATTGCAGCATTTTTGTCATTCCGCCGTCTGTACGGCGACAAGCTCCTCTTCATTGTCCTCATCCGGGAGCTCGATGTGGACGTGCTCCGCTCCCTCGATCTGCTGCGGCTCCTCTGTCCGGAGCCGGCCGGTCTGCGCCGCATCGGGATCCTCAGCGAATTCGTGTGCAACGGCGGTGATCTCATCCCGCACCTCGAGGAACGTCTCCACGACTACCGGGTCAAAATGTGTGCCGCTGTCCTGACGGATCAGGTCAAAGGCCTCGTCGATGCTCATGGCGCCCTTGTAGCAGCGGTGCGAAACGATCGCATCGAACACATCCGCCACCGCCATGATCCGGGCACAGAGCGGGATCGCCTGTCCGCGCAGTCCCTCCGGATAGCCCTTACCGTTCCACCATTCGTGGTGATAGCCCGCCATCTGGATGGCAATGTCGAGGTAGCCCGACTCGCCGAGATTGCCCTCTGCCTGCTGCAAAAGGTGCTTGCCCGCGGTCGTGTGCTCCTTCATGATGTTGTATTCCTCATCGGTGAAGCGCCCCGGCTTTTTCAGGACGGCATCCGGGATGTGGATCTTGCCGATGTCATGCAGCGGCGCGGCGGTGATCATGTCCGCGATGTACTGCTCGGTGAGGATGTTGGTGTAGAGATCCTCTTCTTTGAGCCGCCGTGCGATGATCTCGACATACTTGGCCGTCCGGCGGATGTGGCCGCCCGTATTCGCGTCGCGGTTCTCCACGATGTCGGCCATCGTGATGATGATATTGTGCTGCATCTGCATGTACTGCCCCTGGAAATGCGCTCTCCGGTTGCCCTGCAGGATCAGAATGATGATCGTCAGCGTGATGGTGAACGAGATGATGCTCGTCACGCAGCAGGAATACAGGATCACTTTGTGATAGGCCGGATCCGGGATCTTCTTGAAGGTCTTGATCGTGGAAGCGAAGAAGAGCATCATCGTGCCGATGACGTACAGCATGGTGCGCTCCCAGGTCTCGAGATGCCGCACCTCAAGATCGGGCTGGAAAATGTGCCGCCATCTTTTGCCGCAGTAGGCGAATACGCCAAGTCCCAGTCCAAGGATAATGAAGAGGACGCAGCCGTAGATCTCCGCATATTTTCCGTGTACTTCCATAAGCATGGCGGCAATATCGAGCGGCGGGAAGAAAATGCCGTAGGCAATGCCCATGATGGGGACGACCTGCGCCATCCTGAGGATACGGTAGACCGTGCCGGAGCCGGTCAGGAAGATGTACGCCGCCAGCATGACACCGAGCACAGCCCGTGAGACGGGTGCGCCGAAGAAGAAGCACGCCCCGTTGCAGATGATCCATGCCAGCAGCAGATAGCCCCACTGATTGAACCAGTTCTTGAAGGTGGGTAGCAGAAAGATATACCGTGTCAGCACCATCGTCAGCATAAACATCGCCGTGATGCCAGCGGTCTGATATATATTTGTCAGCATAGTTTTGATGCTCCTTTGCGGGAAACGTCATGATTTTAGATATACCTATTATAATTATAGCATATTACGGAGAGAAATGCAAGCATATTTTTTTACAGAGAGTGGAAATTGCAGAACCGTTCCGTCTCACCCGATCACCACATACTCCCCGTAGACATACCCGGTGTACCCGTTCCAGGAGACAACGTACCAGTTGTTGACATTGCCGTAGACCGTCAGCTCCGAGCCGTTCGGGATGGAGGTGAGGATCGAGGCGTTGATCCCCGGATAGCTCCGCAGGTTGAGGTTGGAGCCCCCCGTGACGACATAGCCCCGCACGACCGCCACCGGCGATACGAACGGCAGCCCGAAGTAATCGCAGAGGGACTCGGTCAGATTCTCCGCGATCGCCCGCAGATCGTTCCGGATCCACTCGGCATCCTCGGCATTGTCGTGGTAGCCGATCTCCGCCAGGACGGCCACGGCGCGGGTGCGGTTGACCTCCCCGAGTGTGGTCGTCGGCAGCGCCCGGGAGAGCGCCGGCTCGGGATAGACGGCCTTCAGGTTGTTGGCGATCGTGACGGCAAGGCGCTCGCTCGCCATGCTGTAGGGGGAGTAGTAGACGTCGATCCCGCGCAGCCTCCCGGCAAGGTTCTCCGGGGCGGCATTGGAATGCAGCGCTAAGTGTACGTCATAATCGGCGGCATTGGAATCTGCAATAGCCCCGGCCACATTCCGGTCCGGATCGTTCCGGACAAATTGGATGCCGCTTGCCCGCAGATAGGGCTCCATGCGGTCGGCCAGGAGGTTCATGTACAGCTCCTCGTTGCCGCCGCCGTTATACGGGTTCCACTCCTGCGTGGAGGGGGATAAAAACACAATGGGCATTCAGATCGCTCCTTTCTCGGCTGTGCCCATTGCAGTGTATGCGGGAAAGATCCGCCATGTTCATCGTATATTTCTCTATTTACAGAAGCCTGGATCGTGGTATCCTACATAGCGTCTTGACAAAGCTGTCAAAATGTGATATAATGATCATGATGAAAAGTTCCGACTTTTTCATTAGTGGGCTGGCACTTTAAGGGCAGTTAAGAGAGTCCTGCAACTTCGAAGGCATCGCTGCTTGAAAGTATAGCAGCATTATCATCGTAGTTCATTCTATGATGTGAAGAAATGGCTGTCCGAAGCAGCCTTAACAACCAGTCATTAAAAGGAGCTGCTCAATGAAGCAGCTCTTTTTTATAAGGATAGGATCTGACAGCAAGCCCCCTTCATCCATACGATCGTTTGAGAATACTATCGGAGGTGTACTATGAATGTTTGCAAGATCGCAGCTGTTCTGCTGAGTGGTGTCCTGCTTGCAGGGGCGCTGCCACTGCCTGTCATGGCACAGCAGCCCACGGCCGTGTACTATACCAGCATCAGCCCCGCTGTCAACGGGGGAGAGCCGATCCGGGGCGTGGATATTTCCTCGATCCTGTCCGTGGAGAAGGCGGGTGTCGTATTCCGCGATGAGAGCGGTGCGCCGGCGGATATTTTCCAGATCCTTGCCGACCACGGTGTCAACTACATCCGTGTGCGCGTCTGGAACCAGCCCAACGACGGCAAGGGGCATTCCTACGGCGGCGGCAATTCCGATGTGAAAGCGGCTGCGGAGATCGGCAGACGGGCGGCGCAGTACGGCATGAAGCTGCTCGTGGACTTCCACTATTCCGATTTCTGGGCGGATCCCGAAAAACAGCGTCCTCCAAAAGCCTGGGAAGGCAAATCGGTCGCCGAGAAGGGCACTGCTATTTACCAGTTCACCCTCGAGAGCCTGCGCACCATCCGGGAGGCGGGCGCCGACATCGGCATGGTGCAGGTCGGCAACGAGACGAACTGCCATTTCTGCGGCGAGGATGACATGTACAAGATCTGCGACATGTTCAAGGCCGGCTGCAATGCCGTGCGGGATTTTGACAGCAGCGTGCTGCGGGTGCTGCACTTTGCCAATCCCTCCACGGGCTATTACGACTGGTATGCCAAGGTGCTGGCGGAGTGCAATGTGGACTACGACGTCTTCGCCACGTCCTACTATCCCTACTGGCACGGCACTTCGGAGGATATGACCTCTGTCATGCGCAAGATCGCCACGACATATAATAAGTACGTCATGGTCGTCGAGACCGCCTATCCCTATACGAACGAGGACGGCGACACCTTCGGCAATGTCGTGTCCAAGGATTCGAGCGGCGTGACCTTCCGCTATGACATCTCTCCCGAGGGGCAGACTGCCTGTCTGACGGATGTGTTCCAGGCGGTGGCGAATGTCGGTGAGAAGGGCATCGGCGTGTTCTACTGGGAGCCCGCATGGCTCGGCAAGCAGGGACTCTCGTGGGAGGAGCAGCGGAAGCACTGGGAGGAGGACGGCTCCGGTTGGGCAACGGCCTATGCCAAGGAGTATGACTCTTCCGTGAATGACACCGGCGGCTCATCCTATGACAATCAGGCGCAGTTTTCCTTCGACGGAAAGCCGCTTGCCTCGCTCGACGTCTACAAAAATGTCTACCCGCAGGCGTATCGCTTCCGGCAGGAGGACACCGCCGCGCTGTCTGACGGTTATTATCTCATCCGCAATGTGGGCAGCGGCTTGTACCTGAACAGCGACGGCTCCGGCAATGCCGTCCAGTCTGCACAGGAGGTGCAGTGGCATTTGCAGGCGGTGGACGGCGGCTATACGATCACCTCCGCCGAAGGGCAGTTCCTGACAGCAGGGGAGGGCAGCAGCACGCAGAGCGCGGTGCATCTTTCGTCTCGCACCGGCAAGGACGATCAGGTCTATACCATCGTGCAGAGCGGTGACAGCCTGATGCTCCTGACCCAGACCACCGGACAGGCGCAGTGCGTGGACGTCTTTGACCGGAGCACTTACGAGGGTGCATGGATGACCTACAGCAAGGCCTTGCAGACGGAC
>JAGADP010000242.1 GCA_017828885.1 Oscillospiraceae bacterium
ATAATCGTGCTCGTCGCGTAAGCGACAAGCTTCGGTGTAAGCATCATCATACACGCCGGGCACCAGGCATACATCGGCACCGTAGCCCTTGGTCGCCTCGACCTTGGAGATCGGTGCGCCGTCCGGCAGGCAAATCAGGGATTTGATGCCGTTCTTGGTCGCAGCAAGTGCTACGCCCTGCGCATGATTGCCAGCAGAGCAAGCGATTACGCCCTTGGCCTTCTCCTCCTCGCTGAGCTGAGAGATCTTGTAGTAAGCGCCTCTCACCTTGAAGGAGCCGGTGATCTGGAGGTTTTCGGTTTTCAGGTAAACATTGGCTTCCGGGCAGATCTTCGGGGCATGGATGATGTCTGTCTGCCGGATGACGCTCTCCAGCACGTAGCTGGCATGATAGATCTTATCTAATGTGAGCATCGTTGATCACTCCTTATTTTTGGTTGATTCTGCTGCACAAAGCTGTTCAACGAACTGCCGTGCAGCTCTTGCGGAGCGGCCGCTTCTGCGTGTCGCAAAGCGCTCTGCTTCGAGCTCGAGCTCGTCTTCGGTCATGCTGAGGCCATACTGGTCTGCAAGTCCCTTTACGATGTCAAGGTATAACTGTTTGTTGGGCTTATCATACAAAATACGAATGCCAAACCGCTCGGAAAGAGAGATGGTCTCCTGCATCGTGTCATTCCGGTGGATCTCATCCCCTGCCCGCTGTGAGAAGGTCTCGCGCACGATATGCCGCCGGTTACTTGTGGCGTAAATGACGGTATTATGCGATCTTGCAGAGATACTTCCCTCGAGGACAGCTTTCAGCGCACTGAAATTGTCATCGTTATCCTGAAAACTCAGGTCGTCGATGAAGAGGATGAATTTGAGCGGATTCGCCGCCAGCTCGTCGAGGAGCTTCGGCAGCAGATGCAGTTCCTCCTTCGTCAGTTCGATCAGGCGCAGGCCTTCGTCTGCGTAGGCATTTGCGACAGCCTTGACAGTGGCGGATTTCCCAGTGCCGGCATCACCGTAGAGCAGAACATTCGCCGCCTTCTGTCCGGCAAGGAGCGCTCTGGTGTTCTCAATGACCTGCGTCCTTTGCAGCTCGTAGCCGATCAGATCGGAGAGCTGCACCGCATCCGGAAAGCGGACAGGTTCGAGCACAAAGCCGTTGCGGTTAGCGTCGGAAAGTTCCATGTGAAACATTTTAGACTTGGCATAGATGCCGAAGCCGTGCTTTCCGATCTCGGAAAGGCGCTCAAAATAGAGACTTTCGAGGTCAACAGAATACGCCTTCCACCCGGGGATATAGGACTCCTCCTGCCCCATGCAGTACGCCACCAGCTCCGGTGTCACGCCGGCTGCCTCAGACAGGATGCTCAGATCGTGCCGTGCCGCCTGCTCGATATACGCAGGGATGGGCTTCCCGAGCCCTGCAAAATACGAGCACGGGGTCTCCAGATGGAGCACCAGATCGCAGAGATAGCCTGTCCAGTTGTCGGTGTACTTGTGATACAGCTGCCATGCAAAGCAGCTTGCCTTGCCCAGCGCATCCTTGTGCTCCAGCATGAACAGCATGGTGCGAAACTCAGAGAACACCTCGTCATGATCGAGCTCCCCGAACACAGTCAGGGAACTCAGTTCATGTTCAAGCTCCTGTAGATTCATTACTTGATGCTCCCGTTTTTGATGGACTCGACCAGACCGCCGTTTTCGATGATGGTCTGGATGAATGCCGGGAACGGCTCTACTGCGTAGTCCTCGCCGGTCGTCTCATTGTGGAGAATGCCATTGTCGAGGTCGGCAGTGATGACATTGCCCTCAGCGATGGCATCGGCAGCAGCCTCGGATTCAACGATGGCAAGGCCGATATTGATGGCGTTGCGGTAGAAGATACGGGCAAAGCTCGCAGCGATGACGCAGGCAATTCCGCTTGCCTGAATTGCGACGGGAGCATGTTCGCGCGAAGAGCCGCACCCGAAGTTCCAGCCTCCCACCATAATATCTCCGTCATGCGGAGAGGCTGCAAACGCGGGGTCAATATCCTCCATGCAGTGTTTCGCCAGTTCTTCCGGCGAAGGAGCGTTCAGATAACGTGCGGGGATGATAACATCCGTATCCACGTTGTCACCGTACTTGATGACGGTACCTGTCATTTTCATTTACAGCACCTCCTCGGGGGCGGCAATTCTGCCCATGATAGCGCTTGCTGCGGCGACTTCGGGAGATGCCAGATAGATTTCAGAGGTCGTGTGACCCATTCTGCCGATAAAGTTGCGGTTCGTGGTCGCAACGGCACGCTCGTTCTCCGCGAGGATGCCCATGTGACCGCCCAGGCACGGGCCGCAGGTCGGTGTGGAAACGACTGCGCCGCACTCGATGAAGGTCTTGAGATAGCCGGCTTCCATCGCTTCGAGGTAGATGCGCTGTGTTGCCGGGATCACGATGCAGCGAACGCCCTTGGCGACCTGCTTGCCCTGCATGATCTCAGCGGCAGCCTTCAGATCCTCCAGACGACCGTTGGTGCAGGAGCCGATAACGACCTGCTGGATCTTGATCTCGTCGATCTCGTCGGTGGTGTGGGTGTTCTCCGGCAGATGCGGGAACGCAACCGTGTGCTTGATCTCGGAGAGGTCGATGACATAGGTCTTCTCGTACTCTGCATCAGCATCAGCCGTGTAAACGACCGGCTCACGGTCGGAGTGTTCCTTGACATAGGCCTTGGTGATGTCATCCACAGCAAATATACCGTTCTTGGCACCGGCTTCGCTCGCCATGTTTGCCATGCAGAGACGGTCAGCCATAGAAAGGGATGCAAGCCCCTCGCCCACAAATTCCATAGACTTATACAGTGCACCGTCCACGCCGATCATGCCGATGATGTGCAGGATGACGTCCTTACCGGAGACATACTTGTTCAGCTTGCCCTTCAGCTCGAATTTGAGCGCAGAGGGCACCTTGAACCATGCCTTGCCGATCGCCATGCCGCAGCCCATATCAGTAGAGCCGACACCGGTGGAGAATGCGCCGAGTGCGCCATAGGTGCAGGTATGAGAGTCGGCACCGATCACCGCATCACCGGAGACAACGAGGCCTTTTTCCGGGAGCAGTGCGTGCTCGATACCCATCTGTCCGACATCATAGAAATGCGTGATGTCCTGCGCACCGCAGAAATCACGGCACATCATGCACTGCTGCGCAGCCTTGATGTCCTTATTCGGAGCAAAGTGATCCATGACCATGGTCACCTTCTCCTTGTCAAATACGTTCTCCTTCCCCATCTGGTTGAATGCCTTGATGGCGACCGGAGAGGTAATATCATTGCCAAGCACGAGATCCAGATTCACCAGCACGAGCTGTCCAGCCTCGACTTTATCAAGACCGGCATGTGCGGCGAGGATCTTCTGTGTCATGGTCATTCCCATGTAGTTCATTCCTTTCGTGTGGTTTGTCGCCTTACGGCGACTTAGGAGGGGCTGCTCGCCCCTCCTAAACCTCCCTCGGCAGGAACATGCGTCCCTGCACCCGCAGTTTCATTATATCGGAGGTTTGTTGGATCAATCCTCAACAGGTGTGATCAGCGGCTTGCCGTTTTCATCGACCATCACGGTCAGACCAGCTGCTTCGCCGGCACCGCCAAGGATCATCAGGTAATTAACGCCGGTAACTCGGTCAACAAGGATCATGCGCTTGCCTGTTTCGTCCAGAGAGGAACCCTCCATCATCGTGCAGACAAAGCGCTCCTTCTTCTTTTCCTTACCGCCAAACATAGCGTTTCACCTTAGTCGATATAGTTGATGATCGCACCCTTGTCTGCGGAGCTGACCATCTTGGCATATCTCTTGAGGTAGCCGGTGACATCCTTCTTGACTTTAAGCTCGGTAGTCGCCTTACGACGCTCGATCTCCTCGTCGGAGACCTTGAGCTCGATCTTGTATTCCGGAATGTTGATGGAGATGATGTCGCCGTCCTGTACATAAGCGATCAGGCCGCCGCGTACTGCTTCCGGCGAAACATGGCCGATAGATGCGCCTCTGGTCGCACCGGAGAAACGGCCGTCTGTGATGAGAGCAACTTCCTTGTCCAGACCCATACCTGCAATGGCAGAGGTCGGGGAGAGCATCTCACGCATACCCGGGCCGCCGGACGGGCCTTCATAGCGGATGACAACGACATCGCCCGCCTGGATCTTGCCGCCGTAGATGGCTGCAATGGTCTCCTCCTCGGAGTCAAATACCTTTGCAGGGCCTTCGTGAACGAGCATTTCGGGTGCCACGGCACTTCTCTTGACAACGCAGCCATCCGGCGCAAGGTTGCCCTTGAGCACGGCGATACCGCCGGTCTGGCTGTACGGATTGTCAATGGTGCGGATGACCTCGGGATCACGGTTGACAACGGAAGCGATGTTCTCGCCCATTGTCTTGCCAGTAACGGTCATGACATCGGTGTGGATCAGACCCTTCTTAGCGAGCTCAGCGAGTACGGCATATACGCCGCCTGCCTCGTCAAGCTGCTCCATATAGGTATGGCCAGCCGGAGCCAGATGGCAGAGATTCGGCGTTCTTGCGCTGATCTCGTTTGCCATGTCGAGGTTGATCTTCACGCCGCACTCGTTGGCGATGGCCGGGAGATGCAGCATGGAATTGGTCGAGCAGCCGAGCGCCATATCGGCAGTCAGGGCATTCTCGAATGCCTTTGCGGTCATGATGTCACGCGGACGGATATTCTGGCGCAGGAGCTCCATGACCTGCATGCCGGCATGTTTTGCCAGCTCGATTCTCTTGGAATACACAGCAGGGATGGTGCCGTTGCCGCGCAGACCCATACCGAGCACCTCGGTCAGGCAGTTATGGGAGTTGGCGGTATACATGCCGGAGCAGGAACCGCAGGTCGGACATACGTTCAGCTCGAACTCGTCCAGCTTCTCCTGGGCGATCTTGCCGGCCTTGAAGGAGCCGACTGCCTCGAACATCGAGGACAGGCTCGTGCGCTTGCCGTCTACATGACCTGCCAGCATCGGACCACCGGAAACGAAGATGGTCGGCACGTTCACACGGGCAGCAGCCATCAGCAGACCAGGCACGTTCTTGTCGCAGTTCGGTACCATAACGAGGGCGTCGAATGCATGTGCAAGCGCCATAGCCTCGGTGGAATCGGCGATCAGGTCACGGGTGACGAGGGAGTACTTCATGCCGACATGACCCATTGCGATACCATCGCAGACAGCGATCGCCGGGAACACGATCGGCGTACCGCCAGCCATCGCAACACCGAGCTTGACAGCCTCAACGATCTTGTCGAGGTTCATATGACCGGGTACGATCTCGTTATAGGAGCTGACAATGCCGACGAGCGGACGCTCCATCTCCTCCTTGGTCAGACCAAGCGCATGGAGCAGAGAACGCTGCGGCGCGCAGTGCGCACCGGTATTTTTCGTATCAAAATACATAGCAAAACCTCATTTATCCAGTATTGTCTATATACAGCAAAAATCCCGATCATTCGGGATTCCTGCCGGCATAGCGATCCACTCTTCCTGCGAAAACCGCAGGAAGAGGAATTGCATAAAAATCAGTTGTTGATGAGCTTGTCATCCTCAGAGTTCCAGCTGTACAGCTTGCGGATCTCAGTGCCGACAACCTCAGACGGATGCTCAGCATGCAGCTTTCTCATCGCCTTGAAGTGTACCTGGTTGCCTGCATCGGACATGTCAAGCAGGAACTCCTTAGCGAAGGAGCCGTCCTGGATGTCTGCCAGGATCTTCTTCATAGCCTTCTTGGTATCCTCAGTAATTACCTTCGGGCCAGTAATGTAGTCGCCGTACTCAGCAGTGTTGGAGATGGAGTATCTCATGCCTGCGAAACCGGACTGGTAGATCAGGTCAACGATGAGCTTCATCTCATGGATGCACTCGAAGTAAGCGTTTCTCGGATCATAGCCAGCCTCAACGAGGGTCTCGAAGCCGCACTGCATCAGAGCGCAGACACCGCCGCAGAGAACAGCCTGCTCACCGAACAGGTCGGTCTCGGTCTCGGTTCTGAAGGTGGTCTCCAGAACGCCTGCACGGCTGCCGCCGATGCCGTCTGCATATGCCAGACCGATCTCCTGAGCGTCACCGGTAGCATCCTGATGTACAGCGATCAGGCAGGGAGTGCCCTTGCCAGCCTGGTACTCAGAACGAACGGTGTGACCCG
>JAGADP010000243.1 GCA_017828885.1 Oscillospiraceae bacterium
GCGCCGTCTGAAACTGTGGCAGAAACACAGGCGCCCACGCAGCCTGCTACGGAAGCTCCCGCCGTGCAGACCGAACCACCCGCCACGGAGCCCGCTCAGACGGAGCCTGTGACCGAAGCGCCGGAGCCCGTCACGGAGGCAGCGCTCGAGGTGACAGAGGCGCAGGGCTTCCGCATTGAGACATTCCGGGACAGGCGCTGCATCAAGGCGACCTCCGCTTTCCCGGCGCCGACCGGAACGCTCCGGCGGTGTGTGCTGGATTCCGGCATGGTCGAGCTTTGCGACGTGCATGAAAACGGCGCCGTGAACGAGTACCGCATCCGTCCGGTGGGCGGCGAGACGGAATTTATCGTCACGCAGCAGGAGTATGAAAGTTTCTCCCTGACGGTCGATCTCGATGCAGAGATCAGCGTGGCGCTGGACGGGCGCAACAGCTTCTTTATCCTACAGGATGACAACTGCACGATCTACTGGTTCGAGGACGGCGAGGGCTTCTCCGTCAGCGGCGCCGGCAAGGATCTGCAATATCTGCTTGAGATCTTCCGCAATCTGAGACCTGCGGATGAAAACTGAGAAATGGGGTGTTTTTATGAATAGCATGATGAAAAAACTGACGGCGGCGCTGCTGGCGGCGGCGTGTGTGCCGGTGATGGGGCTGACGGCGGCTGCGTATGATGATGACCCGTTCGGCTTTGGCTGGGGTACGGTCAGCTATGCAGCCGTGAACAATATGGAACTGATCCCGCTCCATGATGCTTTTATCAACAGTCCAAATTATCGTGGGCAGCAGTGTTTTGCGAGCTCCAGCCGCAGCGACATCATCGAAGTGACACCACGCAGGAATGTACTGCGCTTTGTGCTGCGTGACGAAGTGAATGTGGATGAAGCCGCCGATCAAATCGGTGAGGTAGTGGACAACTATATTCCCGGTCTACGAGACGGGTATCATTACAACATTTATTGGAACACCCACGGTTGGTATTGTGATAATGTGAGTCTGTCACAGGTTGCCGCCAATTCTTGGAGTGATCCGGACAGGATTTTTGAGCTGATAGTGCCGTTGGATATGGAAAACAAGGCAGAGATCGAAGCGGGGATACTCCTTGGGCTTGCGCAGAAGCACCTGATTTCGGAATATTACGGATGGGGACAGACAGCATCCTATCAGAGCCAGACCCTTATGAGCGGTGACCTGATCTTCTTTGATATGGATACAACGGAACCTGTTGACTGGAAGGCTGTTGAAGCATATCTGGCAGAACATTACCCGGATCTGACAATGACAAAGGATCCGTCATATCCTACCATCGAAGGCACCGGAAAGATGCCTTTAGGGAAAAAGGCAGAGCTTCGGTTTGAGCTGCAAGGAGAGTTTGGCATCGAGACAATTGTTTCGGAATTGTGCGAGGATGCTGAAACCACTGTCGGACAGAATGCCCTCCTGAAACCCGGCGACATCACCCTCGATACAGACATCAGCATCGTGGATGTCATCGCCCTGAACCGGAATATCATGACCGGCGACCCGCTCTGCGATACCGCAAAACTGAACGCTGATATCAACGGCAACGGTGCGCCGGATGAGACGGATTCCCTGAATCTGCTGAAATATATCGTGGGGATCAATGAGACACTTGAAGATGCCTGAAAGGGGTGATCTTATGAACAAGAGGATCAAGAAGATTGCGGCGCTGTTGGCGGCTGCCTGTATACCGTTGACGGGACTGCCGGCGGGGGCGAATTACTGCGAAACGAACTGGTCTCGGTTTGCGGATCTGGAGGAGCTTGACGATCACGGGATGCTCGAAGACAGCAGGTATCCGGATTCGAGGTTCTATATCGAGACATACCAAAGTGCAACCGGGCAGGAGTGCCATCGGCTCGTCAGGGCGACGCCCATCCCGAGACTCCTTTGCTTTGCACCAAGGGAGACACTGACCCCCGAGCTTGCCGATGAGATCGCCGAAACGCTCGACCCGATCCTTACCGGGCTCTATGAGAATGTGGAAATCAAATACTATATTGACACTGATACGGAATACGGCAGGATCTATCGCAATGAGCAGGCAACTTTGGGCTTTTACTATGATGAGATCTGTGGCAGGATGATCCATCTGTATTTCAATGAAGAGCCAGAAAATGCCGCAGAGCTTGAAGCGAGTATTTTGATGTCACTTGCGAAGAAACACCTGATCTCAGAGTTCTACGGCTTCGGTCAAACGGTGCAGCTCAGTAACGGGTTTGTGGGCGGCGGTGGAGATTACTATTCGTATGAGCAGCTTAATAATCCGGATGAAGAGGCGCTGGAACGCATGAAACGGGATGCATCGCCGCTGAGTTCTCTGTATCAGGAGGTCTATGATTCAGCCTACACGGAAGTGGTGCGGACAGTTGACCTGGATGCCGTACAGGCGGTCCTCGATGAGAAATATCCTGGCCTGTCCGTGGAAACGTATGATTCTGTGCCGTTTCTGTACAAAGGCAAAGACAGGGTCGAAAGGACGATCACGCTACCCCTCTTCCGGATCGTCGGAGCGGAGGAACTGCCCTATGTACAGCAGATCGAACTGCTGTGTGAGCTGGCGGCAAACTGTGGACTGCGTCTGTATGGAACCTATGACCAGGACGCCGCAGAAGCCAGCCTCTGCAATGCTCTCGATAAGCCCGGCGACGTCACCCTCGACACCGAGATCGGCATTGTGGATGTCATTGCCCTGAACAGGAACATCATGACCGGTGATGCGCTCTGTGATACGGCGAAGCGAAACGCCGACCTCAACGGAAACGGTGCGCCGGATGAGACGGATGCGCTGAATTTGCTGAAATATATCGTCGGCATCAATGAGACACTTGAAGATGCCTGAAAGGGGTGATCCTATGAACAAGATGATGCAGAAACTTGCTGCGGCGCTGTTAGCGGCTGTTTGTATGCCGGTGACGGGGCTGACAGCGGGGGCGAATTACTGCGAAACGAACTGGTCTCAGTTTGCGGATCTGGAGGAATTTAATGATCACGGTTTTCTCTATGATAGCAAGAATCCGGATGCGAAGTACTTTGTCAATAGCAAGACGTTTCAGATCGTCCGGGCGGCGCCCATCCCGAGACTCCTTTGCTTTGCACCAAGGGAGACGCTGACCCCCGAGCTTGCCGATGAGATCGCAGAAACGCTCGACCCGATCCTTCCCGGGCTCTATGAGAATGTGGAGATCAAATACTATGTTGGCACTGATACGGAATACGGCAGGATCTATCGCTCGGAGCAGGCAACTTTAGGTTTTGACTTTGATGAGCTCTATGGCAGGATGATCCATCTGAATTTCAAGGAAGAGCCCGAACATGCCGCAGAGCTTGAAGCGAGTATTTTGATGGCACTTGCGAAAAAGCACCTGATCTCGGAGTTTTACGGGTTCGGTCAGACTGTGACGTGCAGTGAGGGGACGATATACTGCGGCGGTGACTACTATACGGAAGAGCAGCTTCGTGACCCGGATGAAGAGACGCAGGCACGCATGGAACGTGAAAGTTCGCTGCTCGGGTGCCTGGTGCGGACTTATTATGCGGATCCTGACTATACGGAAGTACTGCGGGAAATAGACTGTGATGCGATACAGGCGTATCTGGATGTACATTATCCCGGCTATACCGTGGAAACCTTCGATACCGTGCCATTCCCGCACAATACATTGTATGGGGGAGAAGTCATGATCACGCTGCCCCGCTTCCGGATCGCCGGTGCAGAGGAGCTGTCATTCGTAAAACAGGTGGAGCTGCTGTGCGAACTGCGCGAGAAATTTGATGTGGGCTTTATGGTCGGCTATCACCACAGCTATAGCGAAACGAACTGCGGCAACGCCCTCGAAAAGCCCGGTGACGTCACCCTCGACACGGACATCAGCATCGTGGATGTCATCGTCCTGAACCGGAATATCATGACGGGTGATCTGCTGTGTGATACCGCAAAACAAAACGCCGACCTCAACGGAGACGGTGCGCCGGATGAGACGGATGCGCTGAATTTGCTGAAATATATCGTGGGGATCAACGAGAGCCTTGGATAAACGAAAACAATGCGGTATCATCTCTCCTCCAGAAGAGTGGTGCATCATTGCCTGAAAACCTCGAAGCCCTGCATTAGAGCATCCGAATAGATGCGATGTGAGAACATGAACAACGATGCCCCCTTTGGCGACAGCCATTGGGGGCATGTGGTCGTTATGACAGTGCAGTAACAAATTGCAAAGCAATTACTGCATCTTGTAGGCGTCGATCATCTTCTTGACCATCTGGCCGCCGATGGAACCGGCCTGTCTGGAGGTCAGGTCACCATTGTAGCCGTTGGAAAGGTTCACGCCTACCTCACTTGCAGCTTCCATCTTGAAACGATCCATAGCCTCGCGGCCCTTCTGCGTAAATTCGCCCTTCATAGCTCATTCTCCTTTTCAGCACGCAGGAGCGTGCGGTGTTGTTTGATTTCATCTGCGGTTCTTGCCGCAAAAGTAGTATGCGCATGACACTCCGGATTATCATAGGAAAAACATGGCGGATCCGATGTGATCTTGCTGTGTCAGCATCTGTAGGTTGACATCTATTGTGAAATGCGGTATGATGGAACATGTGCATGGTTGCATCTGAAATTATGAACTTTTTGTAAACAATCGAAAGCTATGTAAGAAATCACTCTTTTTCAGACGGGAATAAGCAGGAAGGAGAAAACGTACATGTACAATCAAATACTGAAACGTCACTACGCGGGCATCCTTCTCTACTGCTGTGTACGTCTGCAAGGTGACAGATATGCGGCGGAGGACTGTACACAGGAGGTCTTTCTGGCGCTGTACCGAAAATTCCACGAGATCGACACGACAAAGGACATACGACCCTGGCTCTATGCAGCAGCAGACCGGGAGATCCTTGCCTACCGCAGGCGGCATCCCCAGACGATCGACCTCGAAAGCATCCCCGAACCCGCCGAGACCCCGGCCTTCGCCGAACCGCCGGCAGAGAGCATCCTCGACCGTCTGCCATCCAAGGACAGAAGCCTGCTCGAAGCCTATTACAGCGGTGCTGACCGGGTGCAGCTTGCGCGGAAGCTGGGGATCTCAGTCAACACACTCTATATGCGAATCTGGCGGATCCGGGAACGGCTGCTCGGAAATGCCAATAACAATAAGAAAGGAGGCGGCGCATGAAACAGCTATTGCAACAGCTCGGGCAGGACTCCCGGCGCCATGCGGCGGAGGAACTGCGGCAGCGGCTCGATGCGGAGATGGCAAAACCCGCGGAGCAGCGCGACTATGCGCTGATCGAGGATCTGTCCGCGGCGTGCTGTGAGCTGATGGGCGTCCGGCGATCGGCGGAAGCGTCTGTTCCGCAGGGCATCCAGGCCGTCCTTGACCGTGTGAACGGCAGGGAACCGGAGGAAGCGGAAGAAATCGAATCAGGCGTTGTAGAGATCGTAAAGCCGTCCTTTTGGCGGTTCATTCCGGTCGCTGCGGCTTGTCTGATGCTGACCGCAGGCGTGATCGGCGGCGGTATGCTGCTGCGGATGGATCCCGGCGAAAAGCTCCCTGCGCCCCAGCCGGATGCCTCCGAAAACTTCACCCTCGAAACGCAGGCGCAGACGGAGGGCTTCACCGTGCCGGTTGCTGTACCATTGGAGACGGATCCGGCGACGGAAGCCATGACAATGGAAACTGTAATGCCGGAAACGGTGCTTGTGACCGATGCGACAGCGCCCACCGAGAGCCATGCAGCGCCGAAGTCCGAGCCGCAGAGCACACAGGCGGCAGTAACGCCTGCAACGCAGACGACCACAGCGCCGCTCCCGCCCGACCCGACCGAACCGATGACCGAAACGACCACCGAGACCATCCCGGCGCCGACCGAGCCTGAGGAGCGCCCCACAGAGCCCGCCACGGAGAACAAGCCGACTACCCGGCTCATCAAGCTCAACTACGAGCTTGGATGGATCCCCGAGGGCTATGCGCTCACATCTGAGGAGCTTGAACAGGCTGATGACTACGAGATCCGCATCCTGACCTACACAAGTGATGCAGGCACGATCATGTTCCGGCAGCGGACACGCAACGCCCCACCGCTTGCGCCCTATGAGACGGACGAGCTCCCGGAGGACTGCACCATGCAGAACATCCGCATCGGCCCCTATACCGGCTATCTGGCGCAGGACAGCAGCGGCTGCACGCTGACATGGGATGTCGGGGAGTATCTCTTCACGCTGACAGGTGATGATGCAGACGAACTGCAAAAGGCTTCCCTGATGCTGCGCATCAGAAGAAGCAGCAAAACTGAAAATGAACAGGAGGAATCATTATGAAAAAAAAGCTGACAGCAATTGCAACGGCAGCGGCAATGCTGCTGAGTATGGTACCGATGACGGGTGCCGCAGAAACGGAGGATCCGCTTTCCGATATGGAGAGCCGTCTGAATACGTATTATGACTTTCCCTTGATCAATTATAAGTATGATCCGGAGTATTATGATACGTTCGAGCAGGGCGGCTTTGTCTACTTTATCAATAAGGATAACCATGACAAGTACATCCTCGGCGGTATCACGGACACGGAGGCGGAGAGCCTGACCATCCCGCAAGAGGTGAACGGCGTCCCGGTGACGATCGGATGGGCAGACGCACCTTCGATGCATGCGGAGCTTCCGAACCTGAAGGAGATCAATATCGAGGGAGATAGGCTCGGCTGGCGGTATTCCATCGACGGCGTGCTGTTCCGTGATGCAACGCTCATGTATTACCCCCCGCTCAAGGAGGGCGACTATACCATCCCCGAGGGGACAAAGGCAATTGATCAGACGGCATTCTGGTATACACAGAAGCTCGGCAAGGTCACGGCCTGCAAGAGCCTGTACCGTATCGGCGAGTTCGTGCGATCCTCGATCACAGAATTTGACGGTACTGCCATGTGGGGCGATGATATGAGCCCGGTGTTTGCGGAGTGTCCCAACCTGAAAACGGTCAAGCTCAACGGCTATCTGAAAGATCCGATGTTCAAGGATCTGCCGGAGCTCGAGAGCATCGAGTTCACACCGGAAGCGCTTGTCATGGATTCTTTTGGGATCGCCGGCTGTCCGAAGCTGACGGAGCTGAATATCCCGCAGGGATCCGGCAGCGGTGCTCTTATGGTGAAAAACTGCGAAAACTTGCAGAAGCTGAGCTTCTACAACAACTTCCTCGGCATGTCGGATGTCACATGGATGGAGACGGTGCTGGGTAAGCTCCCGGATTATTCTAAGAACGTCACGATCGCTGAATGCCCTGCCCTGAAGACGGTCGATGTGCTCGCAACGCCCTATGTCACATCGCATGACTGGATCGCCATCGAGCATTGCCCGAGCCTGGAGCGTGTGGCATTCCACGAGATGCCGGAGAGCGCCATGACGGGCGGGGAACCGGACAAGTATTATCTGCCGATGACCGTCGGCGAGGAGACCGGGCAGTTCACCGTATATGGACGGGAGGAGCATACTGCGCTGAAAGCATGGTGCGAAGAGCATCACTATGCCTTTGAACCGATCAGCGATGCTCTTACCCTCGGCGATGTCAACGGCGATACGGTCGCCAATGCCAGCGATGCGGCGCTCGTTCTCATTGCCGCTTCCATGTTCGGTGCCACCGGCACGTCTGACCTGACAGCGGAGCAGGAGAAAGCTGCCGATGTCAACGGCGATTCCTTCATCAATGCCAGTGATGCTGCGATCATCAAGCAGTACGCGGCAGCGATCGGCGCAGGGACGTTTTCGGGCAGTCTGGAACAGTATCTGAAAAAATCCTGAAAAACCTGTAACGTTTTGCATGCCGTTTGCGAATAATATAAGTGAAGGGGAATGCTGCGTCCACCCGGATAGGCTGAACGAAGAGAAGAGGTTTCTATACCATCCGGCGGCGCAGCGTTTCCATTCAGCAGCACATACCGATGCGGTCTTGTGATGCATGCAGAAACAGACGGTTACTCCTCCTCTAAGATGAGCGGCACTTTTGCGAAAAAAGTGCCGCTCAGTTGTGTTTATGCAGTTGTGTCATAGCTTCACAATGAAGCCGATCACGCCCGGTTCCGTTTTGACAGCGCGGATGCTGCCTTTGTGCCGTCCGGCGATGGACTGCGCGATCGAGAGCCCGATGCCGAAGCCCGAGCCCGCTGTCCGGGCGGTGTCCTCGCGGTAGAACCGGTCGAACAGCCGGTCGAGCCGGATGCTGTCCACGCTCTGGCAGGCGTTCATGACGATGAGCACAGGGCGCTTTTTCTGTCGGAGCTCCGCATGGATGCTGCCGCCGGGGTCGCAGTACTTCACGGCATTGTCGAGCAAGATCGCCGCAAGCTGCCGGATCTCGGCTTCATTGCCGCAATAGCGGATGCCCGGGTCGATATCCGCCGTCAGCTCCTTGCCGCACATCGACGCCAGCTCTGCAAATTCATCGACCGTCTCACTGACAGCCGCCGAAAGGTCGAACTCCGCCTGATCGCCGAGCTGCTGCTCCTCATCCATCCGCGAGAGCGTGACGAGCCGGTTCACGAGCTTGCTCATGCGCTCGCCCTCGGTGCGGATGTCGTCAAGCCATTCATTTGGTCCGAGCTCCGACTCGGCAATGTCCACATTTGTGAGGATGAGCGTGAGCGGCGTTTTCAGCTCATGGTTCGCATCGGTGTCGAACTGCTTCTGCTTCTCATAGCTCTCCGCAGCCGGCCGCACGGCAAAGCGGGAGAGCACGATGATAAGCCCCAGCACCGCCAGACTGCACGCGCCGAACACGATCAGGATGGACTGCATGAAGCCCCTTGAAGCGGTGCGCTCCATCTTGCCGCTGATGAAAATGATCCGCTGCATGCCGTCCGCCTCATACAGCTTGTAGCGGTAATCGCCGCACCAGCCACGCTCCTTGTCCTTGCGCAGGACTTCCGCAGCGGTCTGCGCCGCCTCCTCCTCGGACACATCGGACACATGCTCTGTGTCGATCTGCATGGTTCCGTCCGCTTCGACGGTGACGAGATAGAACCGCGTGGTGAACAGCGTTTCTGCATTGATGAAATCGGGCTGCTCCGGCGAACGGCGCCCGCCCTTCGGTGACGGCATCGGGAAGCGGCCGTCATTTTCGGAGAGAATGTCGGCAAGCACATCGAGCTGCTTATTCTGGCGGATGGAGTGTGTCACCTGTATCGCTGCCATCATGATGAGAAAGACCGCCAACAGCGAGCCCGTGCAGATCAGAATGAAGCGTCTTCGCAGCCGGTAGATCATGGCTTTTCCTCCAGTATATAGCCCGCATTCCGGACAAAGCGGATCTCCGCCTTTGCCCCGATCGCATTGAGTTTTTTTCGCAGGTTGGAGATGTGAACCCAGACCACGCTCGTGTCCACATCCGCATCATAGCCCCACGCATGAGCGACAAGCTGATCTGTGGAAAGGATCGTGCCTGGGCGCTCCATCAGGAGCTCAGCGATCTGGAATTCCTTGGCACTCAGGGCCTGCACAGCACCACCGCAGGAGAGCTCGTAGGTCGAGCGGTCAAGCTGCATCCCGCCGTATTGCAGCAGATCGGGGACATAGGTGTCCTTGCGCCGCAGCATGGCGCGTACCCGGGCAAGCAGTTCCGTAGTGGAAAACGGCTTGGCGAGGTAGTCATCTGCCCCGGCATCGAGCCCCTCCACCCGCTGGTAGACCTCCGTGCGGGCAGTCAGGAACATGGCGGGCGCGGTCACACCGGAAGCCCGCAGCTGCCGGAGTACTTCGAGACCGTCCATCCCGGGCATCATGATGTCCAGGATCATGCCGTCATATTGGTTGGACTTCGCATAGGCAAGCGCATCGGTGCCGTTCGTCACACCATCCACTAAAAAACGGTTGCGCTCAAAAATATGGATCAACGATTTCAGCAGCCGTGCATCGTCCTCAGCGATCAGGAGTTTCATGGTGTTGCACATCCTTTCAGTTGAACTTATCCAGCATAAGCATACCATGCCAGTTTTTACACAGCATGTGGGTTGTGTGAAAACTATATGAAAACCGGATGGGGGTCTCTCATCCAAGATTTTCATAGAGACAACACAAAAACTTTAGTGTGAATTTAGTCTCGTATGGTATCATCATAACAGAACCGAACACGGAAATGACTCCCCTGAAAAGGATGTGGCGCTTATGAAACAGGAAAAACATACTCGGAAGCGGGCGATCGCAGCTATATGTGCTGTGGTACTCGTGGCTGCTGGCGGAACTGCGGCAGCATTTGGCTTCCGCTCCTGTGCCAATGCACAGGCTGTCCCGGAAACGGCGCAGCGCACCGAAAAAACAAAAGATGACACGATCAGCGCCGGCGGCACCGTATCCTCTGCACAACTGAGTGATACGCTTGGCATGTCCGGCACCTCCTTGCGTCTGACGGTCGAGGAGGTACTGGTAGAATCCGGCGACACTGTAACAGAGGGCACGGCGCTGTACCGGATCACCGAGGACAGTCTCACCAAGGCGGAAAAGACGCTCCGCACCGAGCTCCAGACCGCCGAGAAGGAGCTGCTCGAACAGCAGCTTTCCTATGAAGTGGATAAGAACGAAGCCTACGCGCTCTATCAGTCGGAGCTGCTGCTCGGCAGTACTGCCCAGACGGACTACGAGACCAGCCTTGCACAGCTCGACAGTGAGCTGCAAAGCGCCTACAGCGACTACCAGGACGCCCAGGACACCGTGAACAACACGCCGTCCCAGGTCTCCTCCAAGCAGAACGAGGTCAGCAGCAAGCAGTCGCAGCTTGACAGCCTCCAGTCTGAGAAGAACGCCATGCAGGAGCAGGTGAACAATGCAAAGTCCGCCTGCACCGCCGCCTCCGAGAGCTACAGCAATGCCGCTGCGGAATACAACGCAGCCGCCGGTGCGGTACGCTACATCGGCAAGGCGCTCGGCATGGATGTCTCCGGCATCACGCTGACACAGGCGAACGTTGCGCAGGAGCAGACTGCTCCCGCCGGAAATGACGCACCCGCGCAGGACGGTGACTTCTCCGGTATGCCGGACAATATGTCAGAGGGCGGCGATATGCCATCTTTCGATGGAAACATGCCGGAGGGCGGGATGCCTTCCTTCAATGGCATGAACCTCGCCACGGCATCGGCAGAGGAGGACACACAGAACGAAGCCCTGAAAGCGCTCTATGACGAAGCCTACGCGGATTACACCGCATGTCAGGAGCGGCTCAGCCAGACCGAGAACGACTACCGCAATGCCAAGAGCGAATACGAGAGCCTTTCCCAGAAGCAGTCGGAATACAGCTCCCAGATCAAGGAGCTCCAGAGCAGCATCACCTCGCTGAATCAAGAGATCTCCTCGCTGAACTCCACGCTCTCCAAGGCAAAGAGCAATCTGAGCAAGCTGCGCTCCAGCTACAATTCTCTGAAAGCTTCCTACGATACCGATAAGCTTGCGCTGCTGAACACGCTGAACACCGACAAGGCGTCCTGCGAGAATGCAGAGTACCACTACGAGATCACCTGCGCGACCCTCGACGAGGATCTTGCCAATGCGCAGGAAAGCTACGACACTGCGGAAGAAAACCTCCGCATCTTTGAGGAGCTTCTGGTTGACGGCTGCATCTGCGCCCAGCAGGACGGCACGATCTACTCCCTGAGCACCAAGGCGAACCGCTCGGTGGATGTTTCCTCGCCGTATGCCTATTATGTCGATGAGGAAAGCTACGCCGTGACCGTTGAGCTCGACCAGAACGATGTGACTGCCGTTGCCATCGGCGACAGCGTGATGATCTACTCCTCCGAGACAGGCATCACAAACGGCACGATCACCTCCATCACAGCCGGCACCTCCACGAGCCTTGCGGATGTGCGCTTCAACGTCACCGTGACGGCCGATGCGAACAGCGGCCTGTACTACGGGCAGTCCGTCAACGTCTACTTCAATGCAGGCGACCTGAACAGCGGCGACTTCAAGGATTTCAGCGGCGGCGATACAGACGGCGAAGCCCCGGAACGTGGCAGCGGAAGACCGGACTTCGACTTCGACGGCGAGATGCCGGAGGGCTTTGATCCGAACAATATACCTGACTTTGGAAACTTTGATAGAACAAAATAACAAGCAGCGCATGAAGCAACCTAACGCCGGAACAGCTTCGGCGTGCGTCTGCCAGCGGGGGCTCCCCGCGGAAGGGAATGATTGCTATGAAGAAATGGATCGCAGGGATCGCAGCGCTTGCCATCGTGGGCGGCGCAGCACTCGGCTTCAATATCTATCAGAATAAAACGGTAAAGACCACGGCCTCCGGCATCGTCAAGGAGGTCACTGTGGAGAAGGGCAGCGTGACCGCAGGCGTGACCGAAAGTGCCGCAGTCAGCGTGGAATCCCTCGAACAGACCTACGACCTGACGCTCACCTCCACCAGCGTTTCCGCTTCCGTGGA
>JAGADP010000244.1 GCA_017828885.1 Oscillospiraceae bacterium
CCTTGACCCCTGCAAGCTTTTTTTACGGAAAAAAAGCTTGAGCAAAAAAACGATCTTTGGCTCCGCCGATATGGGCGGGGCTTATTCTGCTGCATTCAGCGAAGCTTTGAGCTGCTGGAGCATCACGGATGCGATATCACTCGTCGAGACCTCGCCCTTGACGCGGTTCTCGATCACGATACAGAACGCGATCGGGAAATCCTCATCATCAACAAAGCCTGTCAGGAGGGAATTTTCCTCCGTGCCGTTCTTCACCTGCGCGGTACCGCTCTTGACACCGATGTCTGTGCCGGGAAGTACGCCGGCATAGTTCTCCTTGCCGTTGCGGAGCATGATGTCGCGGATGTAGGTCGCACTGCGGGCGGAGAACATCTCGCTGCCGGTCTTGGTGACGGCCTCGTTCTTGCGGTCGCCGCTGACGGACTTGGTGTAGGAGATCAGGTAGGGCATGGTCGATGCGCCGGTCTGATTGGCGATGGCGCTCTGCCATACCATCATCTGGAGCGGGGAAACGAGCGTGGTGCCCTGTCCCATGCAGCCCCACTGGGAATCAAAATCATCCTTGTCGGAGACGTCCGTGGAGGCGGTATAGGCGCTGATGCCGTTGATGTCGAGGTAGTTCAGGTCGCCCTGGCCGTTGACGCGGTAGCCCATGCTGCGGTAGGTCTTCTGGATGTCTGCCAGCGACCAGTCCGAATCTTCGATGAGCTGCGCAAAGTACGGGTTGCAGCTGTTGGCGAAGGCGGCATAGATGTCCTGGGTGCCGTGACCGTCGCTGTGGCACTTGATGACCTGGCTGTGGTTGTTGTTGTAGGTGCCGGCGCAGGAGAAGCTCTTGCTGCACAGCGTGTCATAGCCCATGCTTTCAAGGGCGGCGATGGTCGTAGAGATCTTCTGGGTCGAGCCGGGAACGGTCGGGTAGAAGACCTTGCACAGGAGGCTGCCCTCCTTCAGGTTGGTGATGTCGTTGTAGTGGTTGAGGATGTTGACGCTCGGCTTGGACAGGCAGACATAGATCTCGCCCGTCTTGTAGTTATAAGCCACGGCACAGCCGTCCTTGCTCCCGAAGGCGTTGTAGACCTTGCGGTTGACATTGTGGTCGAGGGTGGTGTAGATGGCCGCCTTGCCGTCCTTCTGCTCACCGAGCATGAAGCTGAAATTGGCAAGATCCGCCTTGTTCTGGGAAACGAGGGTATTTGTCATCTGGCGGGAATCGTCGCCGATGAGGTTGCCCACGTCCAGGAAGTAGTCCCCGCCGTAGTCCTCGGCGGTGGCGTGGGGATCGAACAGCACTTCGCCGCTGCGGTCATAGACGCAGCCGAGCGAGGCGGAGCTGGCGTGGGAAATGTAAAAGCCGGAGTCACGCTGCAATCTGTAGATCAGATAGCCGAAGCCGATCAGGAAGATGAGCAGCATGATCGTGATGAGGTGCTGGCCTCTGCGGATACTTTTCATGCATTACCCCTCCTGTTCTTGTCGTTGCGATGGGTATTGTTTCTCTGCGGGGCATTGCCGGAGGGCTTTTTAGGGGCGTCCTTCTTCTGGAGGAAGGGGATCTTCGGCAGGGAGGGCAGCTCTGCGGCGGCGTCCTCACGGAGCTTGGCGGCCTGGTGCCGGAACAGCGGCGACTGGCCTGCCTTGAGCATCCCGACCATGAAGCCGCAGGTCACCAGCGAGCTGCCGCCCTGGGAAATGAATGGCAGCGTGACACCTGTGAAGGGGATCAGGTTGCAGGAGCCGAAGATATTCAGCGACATCTGTGCGATGAAGGCCGCAACGATGCCGGCGGTCATGGTGGCGTGGTAGTAGCTCTTGGGCGGGTTCATCAGGACAGTGGTGAGCATGATGAGCACGATCACCACGGCGATGCCTGCATACAGCAGACCCCACTCCTCGCAGATGGTCGAGAAGACGATGTCGGATTCATAGGCAAAGACATTGTGGAGGGAGCCCTGTCCCGGGCCGAGGCCGAGCCAGCCGCCCCGTGCGATGCCGATGAGCGCCTGACACTGCTGGTAGCCGGTGCCGTACTGGTCTGCCCAGATGTCCACATGCAGACGCTCCTGCACATATGCCGGGGCGAGCTTCCATGCGGCGATCAGCACGAGCACGCCGGCCACGGCTGCGGCAGCGATCCAGCTCTTGGAGATCTTGGCTCTCGGGTAGCAGAAACGGCATACCACTGCACAGCCGAATACTGCCGCAAAGGTCGGCAGGCTGCCGAGGTCGCGGCACCACCATTGCAGGCCGAAGATGACGAGCGTCGCACCGAGCATGCAGAGCGTGTCCGGGGAGACATAGAAGAACGTGACCTTGATCTTTTTGTGGAGCTCCACGATGGAGGCGGCACAGATCAAAATATAGCAGGGCTTGATGAACTCCGAGGGCTGGATGGAGAAGCCTTTGAAGGTGATCCACATGCTGCGTCCGCCCGTGAAGAGCAAAATGCAGAGGATCAAAATGCCGATGACGAGGTAGATGTACTTCTTCTGATGGCGGATCCACTCGTGGTTGCGGGTGAGCAAAAAGCCCAGCTCGCAGGAAATGAGCGATGCCACGCAGGTGATGAGGAATTTCACAGACAGATGCACGCCCCCGAAGCAGGACTGGAAGATCAGGCTCATGTTCAGGATGCCGAGCAGCATCAGGTCGAGGGTGTAGGTCATCTGGCGGTAGCAGAGCGATGCGATGATGCCCACGAGGTCAAGACCGAGCACGGCACAGGCGAGCATGGCCAGATCCTTCGGCTCCTCGTAATTGCCGCGCACCAGCACGATGCCCAGCATGGACAGGTGTGTGAGCAGCAGCAGCGACACAACGCCTGCATAGGATAATCCGTTTTTATACACGCTTTGTGCCTCCCTTCTGCTGTGGTCTGCGGGACTGCGGCTTCTTGACAGCGGCCTTCTTGGGCTGTGCTTTCTTTGGCTGCGAGCGCTTGGGCTGCGGTGCCTGACCTGTGTGGTCGGTCACGGTGAGCTGCACGCTGCCGAGCCGGATGACATCGCCGGGGATGAGCTTGGCGTGCTGCACCTGCCGTTCATTGACGAAGGTGCCGCTCTTGGAGCCGAGGTCGGTGATGCTCCAGATGCCGCCTGTGACGGTCATGACCGCATGATAGCGGGAGACAGACGGGTCGGCAAGGCGGATGTCGGCGGAGATATGCCGCCCGAGCAGGATCTCATCTGCCGAAAGGGGATAGCATGCGTCCTGAAAGCGCAGTGCCACGCCGGAGCTGACCTTTTCCCAGCGCTTCTGGCAAAGGCGGCTCTCACGGTTGGCAGCAAAAATGACCGAGATCGCAAACAGATCCAAAATGAGCACCGCTGCGGCGCAGAGGATCAGATCCGGGATCTCCAGTCCGGATATGTATTCCCATAACTCTGTCAATTCGATCATCTCCTTGTTCTTTTCTTGTTTCTGTTTCTGATGAGGGAAAGTAGTTCTTTCGCACGGGTTGTGCGGAGCAACTGCGGTATCGCCATATTCTGCACGGCAGGGCGGGATAATGCACGAGTAGTGCGGAGTATCTGCGGTATCGCCATACTTTGCACGGGCGGGGCGGGATCATGCACGAGTAGTGCAGAGCAACTGCGCCGTCGCCATACTTTGCATTGGCGGAGGACAGCACTTCCGCACGAAGTGCAGGAAGTGCAAGAAAAGGGGTCGCAGGGCGCAGCCCCGCCTCCCTGTCCTTCTATTATAATATATTTTCTTTGATTTCGCAACTATCTAACCGAATTTCAACTATTTTTTACCGAAAATTCATGTTCTGATACCTAATATAAATAAATTCACAAAAAAGTACTTGAAATTATTTGTTTAATGTGATATAATAGATATATCATCCGGAAGGTAAACTTCCGTGTAAAGGAGGAAACTATCTTGAAAGTTACAGTAAATGCGAAGAAAATGCAGATCTCTCAATCCTTTACCGAACACGCACAGAAGCGTCTGGATGCCAAGCTGGACAAGTTTTTCGGTGACGAAGCAGAGGCCAAGGTCATGCTCAGTGAGCAGAAGGGTCAGATCACTTGTGAGCTGACTGTTCGCTACAGCCAGATGATCTTCCGCGCCGAGCAGACGGCAGTTGACAAGAACGATGCACTCGATGCAGCCATCGACAAGATCATCCGCCAGATCCGCAAGAACAAGACCCGCCTGGAAAAGCGCCTGAAGGATTCCGCGTTCAAGCAGGAGTTCCAGGACACCGTGGAGGAGGCAGACATTCAGGTCATCCGCAGCAAGAAGTTCAAGCTCCGTCCGATGGCTGTCGAGGAGGCCGTGCTCCAGATGAATATGCTGGGTCACTCGTTCTTCATGTTCAAGAATGCTGCGACCGGAGCGATCAATGTGGTGTACCGGCGTGACGATGGCGGCTATGCCGTTCTTGAGCCGGACGAGGATTGATCCGATGACGTGCTCCCGGAGCTGCCGGGAGAGATGAAGCTATTTTAGTGTGAAAAACAGGACAGGGAGTTTTGGCTCCTTGTCCTGATTTTTTGCTTGCGAGACGGTTTGTTGCCGCACAAGTGCAGCAAGGAGAGGCATACTAAGGGACAAGGTAGGGGACGCTCTCTCTTGCAGAGCGTCCCCTCTTTGAAAAAAGCCCCACCGGGGC
>JAGADP010000245.1 GCA_017828885.1 Oscillospiraceae bacterium
ATCCGGATATGACGGCAACGACAAAAGCGTCGCAGACCTTGCGCGGCAGCACGATCTGCTGAAAGAGCGCGTGACGCTCAGCCAGAACAAGGTCAAGGCGCTGGAGGGTGCCGTCGAGGACAGCACGGCTGCCTATGAAAAGGCTGTGGAAGAGGCAAAGAAGATGGCAGAAGCGCACGGTGAGAACTCCGAGGAAGCCATCAAAGCTGCTAATGCCGCAGCCAAGGCGGAAGCCACTATGGACGGCTACCGCATCAAGCTTGCCAACGCACAGACACAGCTTTCCCGGAATACGGCTGAGCTGAAAAATTTTGAAAAGGAGATGGATGCCGCCAAGCCTGCAAGTACATTTGATCAGGCGGCGGCATCTGTCAAAAAGTTCGGAGAGGCGCTTGCACCGGTGATCCAAAAGACCGGTGAGATCGCCGCGGCTGCCGGGAAGATCAGCTTCAAGGCGGCTGAGGCATCGGTCAAGGCGTTTTCCAAGACGACAAAAGCAGCGCTGCAAGCCGGCATCAAGGTCATCACAGCCTATACGGCAGCCGTGACAGGCATCGGCACGGCGCTTGTTACAGTGACGCAGAAAGCCGCATCCGCAGCGGATGAGCTTGACACGCTGTCTGTGCAGACCGGTATCTCCACCGAGGAGCTGCAAAAGTACGCATACGCTTCTGAGGTGCTGGACGTTAGCGGTGAAACGATCTCCGGCTCGATGGCAAAGCTCATAAATAATATGAGATCTGCGAAAAAAGGAACAGGAAATGCCGCAGAAGCATTTAAAACACTCAAGGTATCCGTCACAAATGCGGACGGTTCCCTGCGCAGCAATCAGGAAGTCTTTTCCGATACGATCGCAGCACTCAGCAGGATCGAGAATGAGACAGAGCGGGATGCTCTTGCAATGACTGTGCTCGGCAAGTCTGCACAGGAGCTAAACCAGCTGATCGAAGGCGGCACAGAGACACTGAACCAGCTCGGGGATGCTGCCGAAAATCTCGGATTGATCCTCGACAAGAAGGCAATCAACAAGCTGCATGCCTTCAACGACAGCATCGACATCCTGAAAGCGAATGCCAGTGCCAGCGCCAGCATCATCGCTCTGCGGTTTGCGGATTCTTTCCGCGCTGTGACAGATCTGATCGGGGAGAACGTTCCGTCTATTGCTTCTGCTCTGGCTGGCGTGTTTGACGGAAAGGGCGTAAGCGCTGCACGTTTCAGCAGGACGCTGGTCGATGTCGGAAAGCAGCTCAGTGATAAGATCAGCGGTATGGCGCCTTCGCTTCTGCGAAGTATCAATAATCTGTTTTTGGCTCTCGGTGATGCAGCGAATGAAATGCTGCCAGAAACGGTGGCAACCACCGGACGCATCCTGCAAAATGCGCTCGGCAGTCTGATACAGGGCATCACAAACCGCTTGCCGTACTATTTCGAGACAATCGCCGCGACCGGAACGGAGCTTTTCAACGGACTGCTCACCGGACTGAACCGCACCGCAGAACAGATCGTCTCCGTCCTGCCGGCAACGCTCGGCAAGCTCTCCGGTGCGATCCAAGACGGTATCCCGCAGATGCTTGACACAGCACTCGCCCTGTTTGGTACCATCGTCACGGGGCTTGCGGAAGCGGCAGAAACGCTGCTGCCGATGATCCCGCCGATGCTTGCCAAAATCGGGAACTCCGTCATCAAGCATCTTCCCGGACTGCTGAACACGGTCGTACTGGCTGCAACGAATGCGATCCGGTTTGTCGCTGACCATCTGTCCTCTGCGGTGTCCGGTGTCGGCTCCGTTGTTGGTACGATCCTCGACAACCTGTTCTCCGGCAGCAATCTCGATGCCATCATCGACGCAGCACTTGGTCTTATCACGGCAGTGGTTGATGCGGTAATGAACAATCTGCCGAAGCTGCTGACTTCTGTCGGTAAGATCGTGCAGAAGGTCAGCACATTCTTGCAGACGAATCTCCCGAAGATCCTCAACACGGCGATCGGACTGATCCGGACGCTGCTCCGGGACATCCCAACAAAGGTGCTCCCTGCACTCATGCAGGCGCTCCCGAAGATCGCGGAAGCGGTCTACACGCTGCTACCGCAGCTCATCCGGATGATCGCCGAGATGCTCCCGCAGCTCTATGAAGCGATCGGAGAGATGGTGACGGAGCTCGCAAAGATGGTCGCATCCTACATGCCGGAGATGGCAAAGACCATCGCTGAGAGCGTGTCTGTACTGTATCCGGAGCTGTACGATTCTTTCGTCACGCTGATGCTGGCGCTCTCCAACGCACTGAACGATCAGACAGTCATCAACGCTCTGATTGATTCCGTCCCCGTGCTGGTACAGGCTGTCTGCGATACGGTCAAGGCAACGGCGCCGATCCTCGCAGCGGTCACCATCCAGCTCGGAAAGCAGATCATTGCATCTATACCGACTTTGATCCCGGCACTGCTGGATGTGCTGCTTGCGATCCAGACACCGTTCCTGAAATGGCTCAGTTCGACGATGTCAAGGACGAAGGAACAGGTAGCCGATGGGCTTGCCAAGCTGCTGGAGCGCATGGAGCGAGGTGCAAAGAACGCAATCACTGCATTTTTCAACTTCTTTGACAAGCTTCCGGAGCGCATTGCCTATCTGCTTGGAAACGCCTTAAAGGAAGCTATCAGCTTTGCAGCGGAAATGCCAAAGAAAGCAGAAAACGCCGCGAAGGATTTCCTTGAAAAGATCGTTAACGGCATCAAGGATCTTCCACAGAAGATGCGGGACACTTTCAATCAGATGCTCGATGCTGCGGACAGATGGAAAAAAGACATCGGCAGTAAAGCGTCCGAGGCAGCATCTAACATGTGGAACAATGTCGTTGACGGCATTAAGAGTCTGCCTGACCAGATAAAGGACATCGGCAGAAAAACGGTCGAGGGACTGTGGAACGGCATCGACGAAAGGGCAAGCTGGCTCGGCGACAGGCTGAGAGCGTTTTGCAGCAATATCATCGAGGCGTTCCGGCGCGGGTTTGATATTCACTCCCCGTCGAGGGTGATGCGCGACAAGATTGGCGTGAACCTTGCACTCGGCATTTCTGAGGGATTTGTTGACACAATGCACCTTGCTGCCAAGGATATGATCAGCAGCGTTCCGCAGAATTTTGCCATCAATCCGAGGATCAGTGCTAATCCCGGCGGCACTGCTTCCGTAGCCGGAAATGTATTCAATTTCAACATCACGGTACAGGCAGAGCTGACCAGTGAGCAGAGCATCCGTGACACCGCCGAAAAGCTCGCCGACGAGACACAGAAGGCGCTCTCCGGCATTGGAAAGTGGTGATACTATGGGCTATTTTATCTATAACGGGACATCCTCGCAGCGCTTCGGCATTCTGGAGCACAACCCGATCCCGCCGAAGTCAGAGGAAAACTATGACGACATCGTGATCCCCGGCAGGCGGGAAGCCATTTCCAGAACGCTTCCGCTGCGGAGTGACATCGTCCTGCCGCAAACGCTCGGTCTGACCTCTCAGGCGGAGCTGCGTGCGGTCTATCGCTGGCTGCGTCCTCCAGGAACGCTGATCATGAGCAGCCGTCCGAGCGAGCGCTATGACGTCAAGCGTATCCGGATCACGCCGGAGAACGCAGGCAAGCGCTTCGCACGGCTGCGGATCGACTTCACATGCAGCCCCTATGCAAAGCGGGTAGGTGAGAAGGACATCGTTATCACAGAATTCTCTGACACGACGCTGATCACGAACACCGGGACAGCTCCGGCACTGCCGGTTTTCACGATCATGCTCGAGGAACAGGTGTCGGATATACTGCTTGGCGATGTCAATGAGGACGGCGTGATCAACGCATCCGATGCAGCACTTGTGCTCATTGCTGCCGCTGCCATTGGTGCGGGAGAGGATCCCGGACTGACGGAACGGCAGCTCATTGAGGCGGACATCAACAAGGACGGTGTGATCAACGCGACCGATGCAGCGATCATCCTGCAAATCGCAGCGGCAAACGGTGCCGGAGAATACCCGGATTCCGTGTATGATGTATACCTGATGATCGGGGACACCACCATGCGCATCATGGCGCCGCAGATCTGCTCAACACAGCAGTATCCGATCACGGTGGATTCTGAGCGTCAGATCGTATACTACACGGACGAATCCGGCACACATATCAACATTTTGCAGAACACATTCGGCGACTTCCCGGAATTCCCGGTCGGTGAAAGCGAATTCCGCTGCACCGGACCTGTGACGGAAGTACGGCTCCGCATGAATGAGGTGGTCGTATGAGCCGTCTTGTGTGTCTGCCGATACGGGTATACGACAGCAACGCCTTGAATTTTGAGACAAACGGAAATGCCATGATCGTCCCGATCAGCGGCACGGTACGGCAGGAGCAGAACGGGCGCTTTGATGCACAGATGGAGATCGAGGTAGACCCGGACGGCAAGTCTGACTACTTCGTGAACGGCGCGATCCTGAAGCTCCCGCTGCCCTACCGCGGCGTGATCCGTCCGCAGCTCTTCCGGCTATATCTGACGGAGCCGCGGATGGATGAAACCGGAATCCTGCGGAAGAAGGGCGAGGCAAATCACATCTTCTACGACCTCAATCACACATTCCTTGATGATGTGCGTCCGACAAATCTGAACGGACAGGATGCGATCAACTATCTGTTCCAGAATCGGACAGGCGCGACAGGAGCGGGCTTCACAGGAACGTCAGACATCTCTTCCCCGAGAACCGCCTATTATGAGAACATGTCCATCGTGCAGGCACTCCTCGGTGCCGACAATGCGTTCATTACGCGCTGGGGCGGGAAGCTGTTCCGCGACAACTTCCGCTTTTCGCTGAATTCCACGATCGAAGGTGGAAAAAACACCGGTGTCATCCGGTACGGCTATAACATGGCGTCCATCCGCATGACAATCGACGACTCCGAGTGCATCACCTACCTGATCGCAGAGGACAACTACGGTCACAGCACAAGCATTGTAAATCCCGATGTGCCGAACGCGCTGTTCCCGCACCACAGGTACAAGCATATCTTGTTCCACTACGAGACAGACAGCGAAGCACAGTTTCTTGCGGATGCACAGGCGTACTATGAAGCCTACAAGGAACCAAATGTCAACATCCGCATCAAGCATGCAGAGCTTGAAGGACTGGAGGAGTATGCTGATTTTCAGGGGCTTTCCGATTTTGAGGTGGGAGACAAGATCATCATCTACCACAAGGATCTCGGCATCAGCTACGAGAACATCGAGATCATCGCCAAGGAGTACGACCTTGCAGCGATGACAACCACAGAGACAGAGCTCGGAAGCTTCCGCAATGCCCTGTACAGAGAACAGCGTATCATAGAAGTACCGGATTAAGGAGGGATACTGTGAACGAAATACTTCGCGCCTTTGCAGAGGTGCAGCCGCTTAGCGTGATCGCCGGGGACACATCACCGATCATATACTTCGATGTGGAAACCGAGCACCTCAGCTCGATGACCGCCTATGTGGTCCTTGCAAATAAAGATACGCCGCAGATCCAGCACGGCGAACGTATCTCGTGCAGCAGGACAGTGACCGGATTTCAATGCATGTTTACATCTGAGATCACGGAAACGATGAACGGATCCTACTGGTACTACCTTGTGATCCACAACAGCGACAGCGGGCAGGAGTTCAGGCGCTGCCGCGGATCACTGGAAGTATGCGCAGCACCTAAAACGGCAGGAGGTGGCACGACATGAACAACGATGTAAGAGCAAAGATCGACCTGACTGAGGCTATCACTGTACAGGTGAGAT
>JAGADP010000246.1 GCA_017828885.1 Oscillospiraceae bacterium
GGTCTCGAAGAAAACTGACTATGTGATCGCCGGCGAGGATGCCGGCAGTAAGCTGACAAAGGCGCAGGAGCTCGGCATTCCCGTCCTCTCCGAGGCAGAGATGCTCGCTCAGCTCTCCTGAAAGTCCGGAAAATAGCGTGATACGAACGCCGGTAGCGGTGCCTTGACCGTTTTACCGTCAAGCGCCGCCAATGCCGTGCCGCCGAGCCCCGTGAACGTGAGCGACCGTGCGCAGAGGCACTGGTTCTCCTCGCGGGCATCCTGTTTTCCGTACTTCGGATCACCGAGCAGCGGTGCGCCAAGATATGCAAGATGCGCCCGGATCTGATGGGTGCGGCCTGTGAGCAGTCCGATCTCGGCAAGCTGCAGGCTTCCGTTTTGTGCCAGCACTTTGTACTGCGTGCAGATGCGCTTGCTGCCGGGGAATTGCTCGGCCTTGACGGTCACGCGCCGCGTGCGCTCGTCCCGGGAAAGCCACGCCGTGCAGGTATCCTCGCGCTTCGGCAGGGGAGCGGCCGTCACGGCAAGATAGCGCTTCTGCACGAGCCTGTCCCGGATGGCGGCATTCATCGTCCGCAGCGCCTCGGCGGTCACGGCTGCAATGACCAGACCCTCGGTGTTCCGGTCGATGCGGTTGCAGAGTGCCGGGGCGAAGCTCTGCTCCTCCTCGGGGTGGTAAAGCCCCTTGTCATAGAGGTATTTCTGTATCTCATCAAGCAGCGAAACAGCGCCGTTTTCGCCGCCGTGGGCAAACATCCCGGACGGCTTATAGGCAATGATGATCTGCGCATCCTCATAGACGATCTGCGGCGTGCCTTTTGCCGCCTGGAAGGGAAATGCCTGTTTCGGACGGGCAAAAAACTCCTCCTTGGCGAAAATGCGCACTTCGTCGCCGACAGCAAGCAGTTCCGCCCCCTGGCAGCGTTTGCCGTTCAGGCGGATGTCTTTTTTGCGGATCAGCTTGTACAGCATCCCCTTGGGCATGGCCGGCATGAGCTTCAGCAGGAATTTGTCGAGCCGCTGGCCGGCATCGTTGGCATTGATTTGAATGATGCGCATGAGTTTGCTCCTTTGCATGTTCTGCGGCAAAGCCGCTAACTGTATTATAGCATAAAAAAAGACCTTTGAAAAGCCCTGAATGTAAAAAAGAGGTGTATGCATGGCTGATGATCGAAAGAAGCCAGTGAAAAAGAACCCGCATGCCGGCCATCGGGAGCGGATGCGGCAGCGTGTACGGGCACACGGCTTTGCGGATTTCGCAGAGCACGAGATCCTCGAATACATGCTGTTCCATGTGATCCGCCGCGGCAACACCAACGAGATCGGCCATGCGCTGATCGACGCATTCGGCTCGGTCAATGAAGTCCTCCGGGCGGATTATAACGAGCTGCTCGAGGTGCCGGGTGTCGGGACAGCCTGCGCGGACTACATCCTCTATCTGCGGGAGCTTTATCTGGCCTTCGACCGCTACAGCTTTGATGGTGCATCTCTTGATAAGCCGGAGGTGCGCTGTGCTTATTTCCTCCGGAAGCTCGATATGGAGCAGGACGAGCTCCTGCTGGCAGCCTGCCTCGATGACGCAAGGCGCGTGAAGCACGAGTTTGTGGTCGCAAGGGGCTCGATCGGCAAGGTCTATCTCAGCCATCATGATCTGCTCAAAGGCATCCTGCAATCCCACTGCCGTCTGGTGGTGCTGGCGCACAATCACCCGGAGGGGCAGACGATCCCGTCCTATGAGGACATTGACACGACTGTCCAGATCGCACGGACATTGCAGCCTTTTGACATCGAGGTACTCGATCACATCATTGTGGCACAGGGCAAGGCGATCTCAATGCTCGAGACAGGCGCCTACAGCCCGCCGTCCGGATCCTAACGGGGAATCCCGCCTCTCGTGCATCTTTTGCAAAAGGAGAAACTCATGGATAAATTCAGACTGCACGCCCCCTATCAGCCCGCAGGCGACCAGCCCAAGGCGATCCGCGAGTTGACGGAGGGACTGCAAAACGGAAGAGACATCCAGACTTTGCTCGGCGTGACCGGCTCCGGCAAGACCTACACGATGGCCAATGTCATCGCCAATGTCAACAAGCCCACGCTGGTACTGGCGCACAACAAGATCCTGGCTGCGCAGCTCTGCTCGGAGTTCAAGGCGTTTTTCCCCGAGAATGCGGTGGAATACTTCGTCAGCTACTACGACTACTACCAGCCCGAGGCCTATGTCCCGAGCACGGACAGCTATATCGAGAAGGACTCCTCCATCAATGACGAGATCGACAAGCTCCGCCACTCCGCCACCACTGCACTGGCGGAGCGGCGTGATGTAATTATTGTGGCATCCGTCTCCTGCATCTACTCCCTCGGTTCGCCGGAGGAGTACCGCAACATGACCGTTGCCGTCCGTCCCGGGATGGAGAAGCCGCAGGCGCAGCTCATGCAGGAGCTCGTCGGCATCCGGTACGAGCGCAACGACATTGACTTCACCCGTAACAAGTTCCGTGTACGGGGCGACGTGGTCGAGATCTTCCCGGCCAATTCCACCGACACGGCGATCCGTGTGGAATACTTCGGCGACGAGATCGAGCGCATCAGCGAGGTCGATGTCATGACCGGCAAGATGAAGGCGATCCTGAAATTTGCCATGATCTTCCCGGCGTCGCACTATGTGGTCGGCGATGAGAAGATGGAGGCCGCCATTGCCGACATCGAGGAGGAACTTGCCGAGCGCGTGAAATGGTTCACCGAGAACCACAAGCTCATCGAAGCACAGCGCATCGCACAGCGGACGCATTACGACATCGAGATGCTACGGGAGATCGGCTTCTGCTCCGGCATCGAGAACTACTCCCGCATCCTGTCCCGCCGTCCCCCGGGCAGCGTGCCATATACGCTGCTTGACCACTTCCCGGAGGACTTCCTGCTGATCGTGGACGAGAGCCATGTGACCATCCCGCAGGTACGCGCCATGAGCGCCGGCGACCGCGCCAGAAAAACGACGCTGGTCGATTACGGCTTCCGGCTGCCGAGTGCCTTTGACAACCGCCCGCTGCGGTTCGAGGAGTTCGAGAGCCACATCCGGCAGGCGATCTTCGTTTCGGCGACACCCGGCGACTACGAGCGGGAGCATTCCGCCGATGTGGTCGAGCAGGTCATCCGCCCGACCGGTCTGGTCGACCCGCTTGTCATTGTCAAGCCCGTCACCGGACAGATCGAGGACCTGCTCATGGAGATCAACCAGCGCGCCGAGAAGAACGAGCGCGTGCTCGTCA
>JAGADP010000004.1 GCA_017828885.1 Oscillospiraceae bacterium
CAGCGAACTGTGCGATAGCGCCGGTAGGAGTGGACTTGGAAGCCTGACCGCCGGTGTTGGAGTAAACCTCGGTATCGAATACCATCACGTTTACATTTCTGCCGGAAGCCAGTACGTGGTCGAGACCGCCGAAGCCGATATCATAAGCCCAGCCGTCGCCGCCGAAGATCCACTGGCTCTTCTTGCGGAGGTAATCCTTCTCAGCGAGGATGGCCTTAGCCGGCTCGCAGTCGCACTGCTCGAGCACTGCGATCAGCTCCTCAGCTGCCGGAGTGTTGGCAACGCCGTCATCCTTGGTCTCGAGGAACTTGGCAACTGCTGCCTTGACCTCGTCCTTGGTAGCGGTCTCAGCGAGAGCCTCTACCTTAGCGATGACTCTTGCACGCAGGGTCTCCTGTGCCAGGAACATACCGTAACCGAACTCAGCGTTGTCCTCGAACAGGGAGTTCGACCAAGCCGGGCCATAGCCCTTCTTGTTTACCGTGTAAGGTGTGGACGGTGCGGAGTTACCCCAGATGGAGGAGCAGCCGGTAGCGTTTGCGATGTACATTCTGTCACCGAAGAGCTGGGTAACGAGCTTTGCATACGGAGTCTCGCCGCAGCCTGCGCATGCGCCGGAGAATTCGAGCAGCGGCTGACGGAACTGGCTGCCCTTTACGGTAGCCTCGGAGAACTTTGCAGTGACCTCAGGCTTAGCGTCGATGGTCGTGCCATAGTTGAAGCCATCCTGCTGATCGAGCTGGCTCTCAAGCGGCTTCATCACGAGGGTCTCCGGATTCTTCTTGTTGGACGGGCAAACGTTGGAGCATACGCCGCAGCCGGTGCAGTCGAGCACGGAAACGGTCATAGCGAACTTCAGATCGCCCAGAGCCGGCTTCATATCAGCCATCTTCATGCCAGCCGGTGCAGCAGCAGCTTCCTCAGCGGTCAGCGTTACAGGACGCAGAACAGCGTGCGGACATACATAAGCGCACTGGTTACACTGGATGCAGGTATCCGGATTCCATGCCGGAACAGCTACTGCGATACCGCGCTTCTCGAATGCAGCAGAGCCGAGCGGAGAAGTACCGTCAGCGAGCTTTACGAAGGTAGATACCGGCAGAGCGTCGCCCTTCTGAGCGTTGCAGGGGATCTGGATGTTGTTTACGAAGTCCTCGAGATCCTTGTTGGCAGCGGTGACCTTGTCCATACCCATCTTGGTATCGGCAGCGGTCTTCCAGGCCTCCGGAACCTGAACCTCTACGAGGCCCTTATAGCCTGCGTCGATAGCCTTCCAGTTCATCTCAACGATGTCCTGACCCTTCTTGGCGTAGGACTTCTCAGCAGCCTTCTTCATGTAGCCCAGAGCTTCCTCGAACGGGATGACCTCTGCCAGATAGAAGAATGCAGACTGGAGGATGGTGTTGATTCTGGAGCCCATGCCGGTCTCCTTACCGAGCTGTACGCCGTTTACGGTGTAGAACTTGATGTTGTTCTCAGCGATGTAGCGCTTAACCTGACCCGGCAGGTGCTTCTCGAGGCCTTCCATATCCCAGATGGTGTTCAGCAGGAAGGTACCGCCCGGCTTGATGTCGGTAACGATGTCATACTTGTCCATGTAGGACTGGTTGTGACATGCTACGAAGTCAGCCTTGCTGATGAGGTAGGTGGACTTGATCGGAGTCTTACCGAAACGCAGATGGGAAACGGTTACACCGCCGGACTTCTTGGAGTCATAAGCGAAGTAAGCCTGTGCGTACATATCGGTATGGTCGCCGATGATCTTGATGGAGTTCTTGTTAGCACCAACGGTACCGTCAGAGCCGAGGCCCCAGAACTTGCAGGAGATCGTGCCGGCCGGAGCGGTATCCGGATTGAAGGAAGCGTCCAGAGACAGGTTGGTCACATCGTCGTTGATGCCGATGGTGAAGCGCTTCTTCTCGGTGTTCTTGTAAACAGCGATGATCTGGTTCGGGGTGGTGTCCTTGGAACCCAAACCATAGCGGCCGGAGTAGATCTTCACGCCGTCGAACTTGGAATCCTTGAGAGCTGCAACTACGTCGAGGTACAGCGGCTCGCCGAGGGAGCCCGGCTCCTTTGTTCTGTCGAGTACAGAGATCTGCTTTACGGTATCCGGCAGAGCCTCGATCAGCTTCTCAGCTACGAACGGTCTGTACAGACGTACACGAACCATACCGTACTTGCCGCCCTGTGCGTTCAGGTAATCAATGGTCTCCTCGATGGTATCGGTTACGGAGCCCATAGCGATGATAACATGCTCAGCATCCTCAGCACCGTAGTAGTTGAACAGCTTGTAGTTCGTGCCGAGCTTTGCATTTACCTTGCCCATGTACTTCTCGACAACTGCCGGGAATGCATCATAGTAGGTGTTGCAGGCCTCACGAGCCTGGAAGAAGATGTCAGGGTTCTGTGCGGAACCTCTCTGAACCGGATGATTCGGGTTCAGGGACTGGTCGCGGAACTTCTGGGCAGCTTCCCAGTTGAGCATCTCTGCCAGATCTGCATCGTCCCATACCTCGATCTTCTGGATCTCGTGAGAGGTACGGAAGCCGTCGAAGAAGTGCAGTACCGGAACTCTGCCCTCGATGGTGGAGAGGTGAGCAACGGCTGCCAGATCCATGACCTCCTGCGGGTTGGAGGAGCAGAGCATTGCATAACCGGTCTGACGGCAAGCGTATACGTCAGAATGGTCACCGAAGATGTTCAGTGCATGAGAGGATACGCAACGTGCAGAAACGTGGATAACGCTCGGCAGCAGCTCACCAGCGATCTTGTACATATTCGGGATCATCAGGAGCAGACCCTGAGAAGCGGTGTATGTGGTGGTCAGCGCACCGGCAGACAGGGAACCGTGAACAGCACCAGCTGCGCCGGCCTCCGACTCCATCTCAACGACGGTCACGGGGTCACCGAACAGGTTCTTCTTGTTCTGTGCGGACCAGATGTCGGTAACTTCCGCCATTACAGAAGACGGTGTGATCGGGTAGATCGCAGAGAGATCTGTAAACGGGTACGACGCCCAAGCAGCGGCGTTGTTACCGTCCATGGTTAACATTTTTCTTGCCATGGGTATATTCCTCCTAAAAATATGAAATTCTGTTAGGCACACTAACAGTACCTTACATTATTTATAATAGCACAAATCGGCAATTTTGTAAATACCCTTTTTGTAATTTTTTACGGATATTTTTTCATATTTCACAGAAAAGGCAATTTGCGGGGAGCGGATATCCATCAATTCTCTGAGGTTTTCATAGCAGCTTGCACAATTATTTGATCCGAAATTTTAGCATAGTGAACAAACATTAGCGCGAGCAGTTATTTTTTGAGCAATATCTATTGACGAAATGTAATTTTTGCGCTATAATATCTATAGTGTTATATACGGATCACGTATTATTAACACTCGTTTTGTTGTCTCCTTTCTTTTGTTCTACACAAAAATTGGTTTTATGTCATCTAATCTGTGGCCGGGATGTGATCCCGGCACTTTTTTTATGCCTTTTTGCCAATAGGCAGGCATTGGGCGCGCTGCCCCCCTAACCTGCTTTGCCTAAAGGTGATTCCCAAGGTTACCCCAAATGTTCTGAAGGCACAAAGCGGGGTTTTTAGGGGCGTAGCCCCTAAAGCGGCTGCGGTGCGCAGCACCGCCATAAATCCTCCCCCACCATGTGGGGGAGGTGCCGCCGAACGGCGGCGGAGGGGGCGGGCCAGAGTACGAACCCCGGCTTGATCAACAAGTAACGGCTGACATGAGCAGGGGAGCTGATGCCAGCCTATTATTTTAATGTATACCCAGGCTATAGATTTCCGCTATAGCCTGAATCTATAACACATTATCATTCTTACGTATTGGACAAAGCCGCAGATCCGTGCTATAATAAATACATACCAAACAGATAGACTTACTGAGTAAGCAAAGAAAGGAAGTGAGGAGCATGAAGCCGACCAGATCCATATTAAACCAGCTTCGCTCCATTGTAAGAGGCCGTGACCGAATGCATGACATGGGAAGAACAGATACACGATGTTACGAATGATGATAGGATCTATGATATAAGAGGTTAGAACCGAAATATAAAGAATGATTTTCAGGAGGAATTTACTATGGCTAACAAGCTTCATTTTGAGACACTTCAGCTCCACGTTGGACAGGAGCAGGCAGACCCGGCTTCCGATGCAAGAGCCGTTCCGATCTATGCGACCACATCCTATGTGTTCCGCGATTCCCAGCACGCCGCAGACCGCTTCGGCCTGAAGGATGCCGGCAACATCTACGGCAGACTCACCAACTCCACGCAGGATGTTTTCGAGAAGCGCATCGCAGCCCTTGAAGGCGGCGTGGCAGCGCTGGCAACGGCCTCCGGTGCCGCAGCCATCACCTACACCATCCAGGCACTGGCCAAGGCAGGCGAGAACATCGTCGCTTCCAAGACCATCTACGGCGGCACCTACAACCTGCTGGCACACACTCTCCCGCTGTACGGCATCACGACCGAGTTCGTAGAGCCGGATCCGGCAGCATTTGAGGCAGCCATCAACGAGAACACCAAGGCGCTCTACATCGAGACCCTCGGCAACCCGAATTCCAACGTAGCAGACATTGCAGCCATCGCCGAGGTCGCCCACAAGCACAACATCCCGCTGGTCGTAGACAGCACCTTCGCAACGCCCTACCTCATCCGTCCGATCGAGTACGGCGCTGACATCGTGGTACACTCCGCCACCAAGTTCATCGGCGGCCACGGTACGGCCATCGGCGGCGTGATCGTGGATTCCGGCAACTTCGACTGGGCAAAGTCCGGCAAGTATCCGTGGATCTCCGAGCCGAACCCGAGCTATCACGGCGTATCCTTCTCGGCCGTTGTCGGCCCGGCAGCATTCGTGACCTATATCCGTGCGATCCTGCTGCGTGATACGGGCGCAACGCTCTCTCCGTTCCATGCCTTTATCTTCCTCCAGGGTCTGGAGACGCTCTCCCTCCGCGTGGAGCGCCATGTGGAAAACGCCCTGAAGATCGTGGACTTCCTGTCCAAGCATCCGCAGGTCGAAGCCGTTCACCATCCGTCTCTGGCCTCCGAGCCGAGCCATGAGATCTACCAGAAGTACTTCCCGAACGGTGCAGGCTCCATCTTCACCTTCGAGGTGAAGGGCACCGAGGACGACGCCAAGAAGTTCATCGACAATCTGCCGATCTTCTCGCTGCTGGCGAATGTCGCAGACGTGAAGTCCCTCGTGATCCATCCGGCTTCCACCACCCACAGCCAGCTCACGACCGAGGAGCTCCTCGAGCAGGGCATCAAGCCGAACACGATCCGCCTGTCCATCGGCACCGAGCACATCGACGACCTGATCGACGCGCTCGAAACGGCTTTCGCAGCCATCAAGTAAGCCGGCGCTATGGGTACCTCTAAAAACGATGTTTTTAGAGGCGGGGTGTGGGGCGGAGCCCCACACCTAAGCCATTCTGCTTTTCGCAGAAAAGCAGAATGGGAGGGTATAGAGATACCTGTTATACTTCTATGTCAGCAAATGTAACCTCCAAGATTTGCATAACATACAGAAAGCTCCCCCGATTTGCCCGGGGGAGCTTTCGCTGTCTGCTATATCAGAACGGAGCCGTGAGGGATCACGCTGCTCTGTCCGTTCCGAAGAATACCTTATCAAAGAAATCCCGTGTCGTCTCCTCGCCGAGTGCCTTCTTGAACACATCCGTGGAAACGCCGCCCTTTTCGATCAGGCCGTTGCTGTAGGCCTCCGTGATCGCAAGCTGTGCGGCGGCATCCTCCGGCGAGCTCTTGTCCAGACCGGCGGAAACGTCGAGGTATGTGCCGAGCGCATCGCAGAACATTTCCTGATTGCGCTGCTCCTCCTTGCCGCTCAGGCTCTTGTGCATCACAACGGTGAGATAGTTGTCGTACCAGTTTTCCGTGGCTTCGAGCTCGGTGATGTCGTCATAGCGGCTCTGCATCTCCCGGAGCGCATCGAGGACGGCGGTGTATTCCTCCGACTGCGGATCGTTCACGAGGTCATAGAATTCCACATAGGACTTCCGGTTCCCGAGGATATACATATAATCGAGCGTGCACAGCGGCACATTCTTCTCATAGGGCGTGATCATGAACGAGACCATCTGCATCATGCCCATGTCCGTGGTCATGATGGAGAGGTTGCCGAGATCTTCCACATCGTACTGCTTTGTGTTGAATTTCATCACGCCATACATGGTGATATTGGAATACTCACCTGCATCGAGAGGGGTGACCTTGTAGTGCGATTCCACCTGCACAAGACCCTTGTCGATGGTCGCCTGCATGTCCTTCTTGTTCCGCGCCGCATGGACGGATACGAAGATCGAAATGCCGATGATGATGGCCGCAATCACCGCCAGCACGATCAGGACGGGCTTCTTTTTGCTTTTTTCTTTCATATATAGGGCTCCTTTCTGAGTTTAAACGTCACTGTGGGATATTATACCATATATATGGGAGGGTGTCAAGGAGAATTTCGGGCGGCTCCGGCGCACAATTTTATGGAAAAGTGCGCACAATAGCTCAACGCACAGGAGATTCTCCCGGCGAGAGGAGCGTTTCCGTCTGAACAGGCTACAAAATACAACCCGTCATCTACGGATTTAACCTGAATTTAACATTGCCTTGCTGCGGATTTAACATGCTTCTGCTATGATGGTTCTGGTAATGCAAGGCAACACCACACAAAGACCGCCTGACGGCTCAGCACGTCATCTGCTTGCATCTGACGCACTGTTCTTTGTGCGGCATTGCCTCAATACTATTTTAAGCTTGGTGTGTTATACTGAAGTCACACCCGGAACCTCTCATTTCTGGAAAGGTGGTCAAGCGTATGGAAGTCAAAGACATTGTCCTTGCGGTGATCATGGTCATCGGCGGCCTGGCATTCTTCCTCTATGGTATGAGTGTCATGTCCTCCGGCCTTGAAAAGATGGCCGGCGGTAAAATGGAGCAGGCGCTCAAAAAGCTCACCTCCAACTGGGTGCTGAGCCTGCTGCTCGGTACAGCCATCACGATCGTGCTACAATCGTCGTCCTCTCTGACGGTCATGCTCGTCGGACTGGTCAACTGCGGCGTTATGGAAGTTTCCCAGACGGTCGTCGTCATCATCGGCGCCAACATCGGTAAGACCTTCACGACATGGCTTCTCTGCCTTATGGGCGTAGACACGGAAGGCCCGCTTTGGCTGTCGCTTCTCAATCCGGAGTATTTCTCCCTGATCTTTGCGCTGATCGGTGCGCTGCTCATGATGTCCAAGAGCGGCAGCGGCCAGAAGAAGAACATCGGCAATATCCTTGTCGGCTTTGCAGTCCTGATGTACGGCATGGTGCTGATGAAGGATGCTGTCGGCCCGCTCAAGGATTCCACAGAGTTCCAGCAGCTCCTCACCAAGTTCGATAACCCGATCCTCGGTGTTATCGTTGGTACGGCTGTGACCGGTATCATCCAGAGCTCTGCCGCATCCATCGGTATCCTCCAGACCCTTGCTGACAACACGGGCACCATCACCTTCGGCATGGCCATCCCGATCATCATGGGTCAGAACATCGGTACCTGCGTGACGGCGCTGATCTCGTCGATCGGTGTCAACAACAACGCCAAGAAGGTCGGCGTCATCCACATCGCCTTCAACGTCATCGGTACGGTCATCTTCCTGACCGTTTACGAGATCCTCGACATGACGATCGGCTTCGAGTTCTCCTCCTGGACGATCAACTCCATCGGCATCGCCATCGTACACACGGTCTTCAACATCCTGACGACCTTCCTGCTCCTGCCGTTTGCGAAGTATCTGGAAAAGATCGCAGACCTCGTTCTGCCCGACAAGGGTGCCGGCGAGGATGCCAAGCACCAGCATACGCTGCTCGACAAGCGCGTGCTGACCACCCCGTCTGTCGCTGTTGCAGAGTGCGAGAACGCCTCTCAGAACATGGCGCTTCTGGCGGTGGAGACCGTTCTGCTCAGCGTGTCGCTTCTGACGGATTTTGACGAGAAGCTGGCGAAAAAGGTCTATGAAAACGAAGATAAGCTCGATAATTATGAAGACCGGATCGGTTCCTCGCTCGTGCAGTTGAGTACGATGGCACTTTCCGAACGAGACAGCCAGGTGTCGTCCCGCGTCCTGCGTGCGATCGGCGATTTTGAGCGTCTCGGCGACCACGCCATCAACATCGTTGAGAGCGCCGAGGAGATCCATGACCATGAGCTTGCTTTCTCCGAGGGAGCACAGCAGGAGATGGAGATCCTGACCGGTGCGATTGAGGAGATCCTCCAGAACACCTACCAGGTCTACAAGTCCCAGAACGAAAACGATGCTGCCAATATCGAGCCGCTTGAACAGGTCATCGACTACCTGACGCGCGACATCAAG
>JAGADP010000005.1 GCA_017828885.1 Oscillospiraceae bacterium
CAGCTCCTGGACGAAGGTAGAGGTCACCTTTACCGTATCCGGCATGGACGGCGGTGCTGCTCCGGCCGCAGAGAGTGCTGATGCTGCGGAGGAAAATGCAGAGGAGAGCGCAGAGGCATCTGCCGAAGAATAAACCATCACAACAGGAGGTATGACATGATCACGAATCTGACAACAGCCAATTTCGCAGAGGCGATCGCCTCCCCCGATCCGATCTTAGTAGATTTCTGGGCGACCTGGTGCGGTCCCTGCATGATGCAGGGTGAAGTTCTCCATCAGGTGGATGACGCACATCCGGGCGCACAGATCGGCAAGGTCAATGTCGATGAAGAGCGTGAGCTCGCCATGCAGTTCGGCATCTCCGTCATCCCGACTATGATCGTCTTCAAGGACGGCAAGGCGGTGGAGACTGTCACCGGACTGCGGCAGGATGCCGACATCGTGGCACTGCTCCGCAAGCACGGAGCTGCGATCTGATGGTACGCCTGAACGAGAATCCGGAGATCGTGAGCCGCATCCGGGAGGGACTGAAACAGACTGGCGGCTATTGCCCGTGCAGGCTCGACCGCACGGAAGACACCAAGTGCATGTGCAAGGAGTTCCGTGACCAGATCGCTGATCCGGATTTCGAGGGCTATTGCCATTGCCTGCTGTATTACAAGGATAATTCCGACAAGAAATGAAAAGATCCTCTCTGCATTCACCATGCAGAGAGGTCTTTTTTACTGCTTCCGTGCGATCTTGTACTCATCGCCGTCGCGGTAGTAGGGGCATTTCTGATAGTGCCCCTGCACCATACGGGCGTATTCGTCCTCGTCGAGATCACGTTCGCAGACATATTCCTCGTAGTCCTCATCGTAGGTATAGTAAGCGCAGGTCTCACATTCCATTTCTATCGCCTCCCAATTTCATGACCCTGAACCCCGCATCGAATTCCGCTTCCGGGTACTGCTCCCGGAGCTGCTTGCCGGCACGGCGGATGCGCTCCTTGCCGATCTCGCAGATGTCCGTAAAGCCCGCCTTGGCCGCCTTGCTCGAAGGCGCGGTGCGTTCGGGGATCTGCACCATGATGAAGCACCGTTGCCCGCCATCCTCCGCATTGCACTGCATCACGGCGTGTGCAGTCGTTGCCGAGCCGGAGAAGTAGTCGAGCACGATGTCCTCCCTGGTGGTCTGGAGCCGCAGCAGATAGGCGATCAGGCTCACAGGCTTGGCGAAGTCAAACGGGATCCCGAGCCGCCGCAGCTCGTAGGTCGCAAGGGTGTTCTGGAACGCCTCGCTGAAATTCTTCGGCTGCAAGCCCTCGGAGGTTCGCTCGTGCAGGTACATCTTGGTGTAGATGTTCCATCCGGCGCGCTTGCCCGTACCCGGCTGGATGAGCGGACTGCGCCGGGACGCCTTGAACACGATCCGCCCCTCGGCAAGCCCCTTCTTGAAGGTCGCCTCGTTCCACCGCCACGGCATCCCGTTCGGCGGACAGGCGAACGTGCCGTCCGGGCATTCGATCGGATAGTGCGAACCGCCGTGCTTCAGCGCGGACATGTAGAGACTGACCTCCTGGTAAGGCCCCCGCTCGGAGAGGTACTCGTCCGTCTTCTTGTAGCGGGAAACGATCTCCGCCGGAAGGTCGATGCTGTACGCCGGGAGCTTTGTAATGTCCTTCGCATACATGAGGATATAGTCCACACATGGCGAAAAATGCCCGCCGTTGTTGCTCGAGCGCTTGGTGACACGGCTGAACAGCGTGATGCGGTTGTCGGGGCCGAAGATCTCGTCACACAGGCACATCAGCGTGTGCAGCTCCTGCTCGCCGATGCAGATGAACACGGCGCCGTCCTCGGTCAGGAGGGGCTTTGTCAGCAGCAGACGGCTGTACATCATGCTGCACCAGTCCGCATGGGCGCGGCTTGCCAGATCCGCATGAGAGCGCCGGAAATTGTCCCGGTAGAGCAGCTCCGCGCCCGTGTTGTAGGGCGGGTCGATGCAGACCGCCTTGATGCGTCCGGCGTGGGTCTGCTGCAAATGGCGCAGCGCTTCGAGATTGTCGCCCTCGATGTAGAGATTCTGCGTCACATCGGGGAAAAGGCTCTCCTCCGGGCAGTATACCATCGGCAGGGGAGAGGGCGTCGCCGCAGCTTCCCTTGCCGCCTGCTTGCCGGGAAAGACCAGCTCAAAGCGCTCCGGCTGGGGTGCATGGATCACAGCAGGCTCTCACCCTCGCCCATGATGGCGATGTCCACAGCCTTCGCATTTTCAAGGTGGAACATCATCATCTTATGGCCGGTCTGCTCGTTGTAGATGTTGCGCAGATCGGGCATGGCATTCAGGGCAGCCTCGGCATACTTCGTGTCGGTCTCGAACGTGGCAACACCGGTGAAACGCATCCAGTGGCCGTTCTGTCCCATCGCCACGACCTCGCACTTCGGATTGGCGGAGAGCTGGCGGTATACGGCCTTGAAATCGCCCACACCGAACAGCACCTTGCCGTCCTCCTCGATCACCAGACCCAGCGGGCGGAGCTTCGGCTGGTCGCCGTCAACGGTGGCCAGGAAGAACAGGCCGGCATTTTTCAGATATTCGTACACTTTGTGCATTTTCAGACACTCCCTTCGCATTTTGCTGCAAATGCAGCGTTTATGTACTTTTAAGTATAGCATAGTTCCCCTCGTCTGTCAAGGCGCGGGAGCAGATCAAAACAGCCCCGGAGCGCATCCGGGGCTGTTATCAGGTCGTTTCCTTGTGATAGATGTTGTTGTACCAGAACATACCGACGGCTGCCAGAATGATGACGGCATAGCCGATAAAGCTCCAGAGATCGGGGATCTCGCCGAACAGGAGGAAACCGATCGAGGTGGCAAAGATGATCTGGGAGTAGTCATAGACTGAGATCTCTTTCGCGGGGGCGTAGCAGTAGGCAGCCGTGATGGAGAACTGTCCGCCGGCTGCTGCAAGGCCTGCACCGAGCAGCAGGAGGAGCTGCACCCACGTCATCGGGTGGTAGTCGAAGAGCAGAAACGGCAGCGTGACAAGGCACGAAAAGCCCGAGAAGAACAGCACGATGAAGGTCTTGCTCACGCCCTTCTGGCCGAGGATGCGCACCATCGCGTAGGCCGCACCCGCTGCCATGCCGCCGCAGAGCCCTGCCAGCGATGCAGAGAAGTCCGAGAAATTGAGCGACGGCCGTATGATGAGCAGGCTCCCGCCGAACGCCGTCAGGACTGCCGCAGCCTGCGCAGGCTTGAGCTTCTCTTTGAGCAGCAGCCACGAGAATAAGATCGTGAAGAACGGCGACATCTTGTTCAGCATGGAAGCATCCGAGAGGACTAAGTGATCCACGGCGTAGTAATTGCAGAGGATGCCGATGGTGCCGAACGTCGCCCGGAGGATCAGAAAGCCCATGCCCTCCTTCGGGAAATGGAAATCCTTGCGCTCCCGCAGCAAGGTCAGCGCGGCAATGACGAGCGCCACGGCATTGCGGAAGAAACTCTTCTGCACCGAGGGCAGGTCGCCTGCCATCCGCACAAAGGCGTTCATCCATGCAAAGCAGAACGCCGACAGAATGATGAGCAGAATGCCCTTGTAGCTCTGCTTTTTCTCCAAAACGAACCGCCTCCTTGACAAAACGGGCAGAAACTGGTACAATAGATAAGGATGATTATTCGGAAAGGGGGAAACGGCCATAGAACGCATCAGCTACCGTGTCGCACTGGGCGGCATCGTCTCGGCATTCTGCCTGATGGGGATGTTTCTGACGGGCGTGTTCCCGCTGTTATACCTCGTGCTCCCGATGCTGGCAGGACTGCTCCTGCTGATCGTGGTGGAGGAGGTCGGGACGGAGTGGGCCTGGCTGACCTACTTTGCCGTCGGGCTGCTGTCGCTCTTTGTGACGTTTGACAAGGAGGCAGCGCTCATCTTCATCATGTTCTTCGGCTGTTACCCGATCCTGAAGCTCTACATCAACCGCATCCCGACAAAATGGCTGCGGCTGATCGTCAAGCTGCTCTTCTTCAACCTCTGCATGGTCGCGTATTTCAACCTCACGGTCTATGTGTTCGGCCTGACGGAGCTGATGGAAGCCTTCGAGGACTGGGGAAAGTACGGCGGCGCCATTCTGCTGGCGATTCTGAATCCGTTCTTCCTGATGTATGACCTCTCGCTGACCAATATGATGGTGCTCTACCGGAAATGGCTCAAACCGCGTATTTTGGGCAGAAAGAAAAAGTAGCATGGGCAACACCGCACAAAGACCGCCTGACGGCTCAGCACGTCATCTGCTTGCATCTTTTCCGCCATCTTGCACAGTTCCTCCTTGCGATACATACAGTATCGCGTCGTCGTCACTGTACAATCTGACAAAAAACTGCGGCGCATCTGACGTTCTGTCCTTTGTGCGGTGTTGCCTATAAAATGATCTGCCGGAGCAAAATGCTCCGGCATTTTTGTATATGCTTGATGTGCACCATAAGTTGAAACGCAAATGAACTGCATCAGAGCAGCTTCGCTGCGATGTGCTAAAATGCTCAGCTTTGCGCCGCTGCGAAGCAAGGTGCATTGCGGTTGTAGAAACGGAGTACTGTCCTCCTCGAAGCAACTCGGGTGCAGCGTCACGCTGCTTAGTTTTTGATGCTGTGCATCGGGGCAGGGATGCGGCCGCCGCGGGCGATGAACTTCGCCGGGGACTTGCGGTTGATCGGCATGACCGGGCCGGAGCCGAGCAGACCGCCGAATTCGAGCATTTCGCCCTCCTTGAGACCTACGGCAGGGATCAGGCGGACGGCTGTGGTCTTGTTGTTGACCATGCCGATGGCGGCTTCGTCCGCAATGATGGCGGAGAGCGTATCGGCGGTGATGTCGCCGGGAACAACAATCATGTCCAGACCCACGGAGCATACCGCCGTCATGGCCTCGAGCTTTTCAAGGCAGAGCGTGCCGGCCACGGCTGCGTCGATCATGCCCTGATCCTCGGATACCGGGATGAAGGCGCCGGAGAGGCCGCCGACATTCGAGGACGCCATAACGCCGCCCTTCTTGACGGCATCGTTCAGGAGCGCGAGGGCTGCGGTCGTGCCGTGCGTGCCGCACTGCTCCAGACCCATGCCTTCGAGGATGTGTGCCACGGAGTCACCGACAGCCGGGGTCGGTGCGAGCGACAGATCCACGATACCGAACGGTACGTCGAGCATCCGGGAGGCTCTTGCGCCGACGAGCTGACCCATACGGGTGATCTTGAACGCGGTCTTCTTGATGACATCGGCGATCTCGTCGATGGAAGCATCCGGGTACTTCTCCACGGCGGAGCGGACAACGCCCGGACCCGATACGCCGACATGGATCTCGCAGTCCGGCTCACCCACGCCGTGGAAGGCGCCTGCCATGAAGGGGTTATCCTCTACGGCATTGCAGAATACCACGAGCTTCGCCGGCCCGATGCACTGACGATCGGCCGTGATCTTGGCAGATTCGAGGATGATCTGACCCATCAGAGCGGCTGCATCCATGTTGATGCCGCTGCGGGTGGAGCCGATGTTGACGGAGGAGCAGACATTGTTCGTCAAAGACAGTGCCTGCGGGATGGACTTGATGAGCGCCAGATCACCGGCACTGAAGCCCTTGTGTACCAGCGCGGAATAGCCGCCGAGGAAGTTGACCCGGCAGGTGTCTGCTGCTTTCTGCAACGTGAGGGCGAACTGTACCGGATCGGCATCCGGGCAGGCTGCCGCCAGCATGGCGATCGGCGTCACGGAAATGCGCTTGTTGACGATCGGGATGCCGTACTCCTTCTCGATCTGCTCACCGACCTCGACCAGACGGGCTGCCTTTGTGGTGATTTTGTTGTAGACCTTGGCACAGGCCTTGTCGATGTCCGGGTCGATACAGTCGAGCAAAGATATGCCCATTGTGATGGTGCGAATATCCAGACACTCATCCTGGATCATCCGGATGGTTTCCAGAATATCAAATGTATTCAGCATGGTTTCACTCCTTATGATTTTGAAAGGCTGATAGAAAGCGACAGAGGGGCTGTCAATTACCAAGCACCCGCAGCGCATGTGATGCATGATCAGCCGAAAATGCCTTGGTGTGCGTCTGCCGGCGGGGGCTCCCCGCCTTAGATGCGGTGCATGGAATTGAAAATATCCTCGTGCATACAATGGATGGCAAGACCCTCGTTTTTGCCGAGAGCGGCCATTTCATCGCTCAGAGCGGAGAAATCACCCTGGATGCCGGAAATATCCACCAGCATGATCATGGCGAACATATCCTGCAATACACTCTGGGTCACCTCGATGACATTGACGTTGTGGCCGGCGCAGATGCCGCTGACCTTGTGGAGAATACCGACTGTATCCTTACCGATGACTGTGATGACTGCACGCATAATGAGACCTCCTGTGTTCTTTCCGCCTGAGACGGCGGGTATCATTGTTACTATTATAACATACTTTCGCGCAAAAGAAAAGTGATTTTCGGAAAATTTGAAATGCTTTCTGCAATTCAGGACATTTTGACCAGTTTTGTTCATAAAATATGCTTGACTTTTGGCAAGCGGAGTGCTAAAATAATAATAATAGAGATGTTGTAAACGTTTTTAGTATGCTTTAGAAAGGAAGTGTTAGTATGAAAGTGTACCGCAAACTGACTGCCGCTTTGCTGACCGCGATCCTCGCAGCAGCGCCGCTGTGCAGTATGCCGCTGTCTGTCGGCGCCGTAGCGCAGACACCGGATGCTGAGGTATTGAAGGATTATACGGAGATCATCGTCAATCTCGTGAATAATGAGCGTGCCGCCAACGGTCTGTCGGAGCTGACTGTCCTGCCGGTGGTATGCAATTATGCGCAGGTACGTGCCGAGGAAATGACGATCCTCTGCGACCACAACCGCCCGGACGGACGGGACTGCTTCACGGTTATGAAGGACGATCATTTCTTCTACAACGTTGCCGGTGAGAATATCGCCGCCGGCAATCCCACGGCAGCCGGTACGTTTGAGCAGTGGATGAATTCGCCCAAGCACCGCGACAATATCCTCGGCGGCGACTTCACACACATCGGCATCGGCTACACCTACGACCCGGAGGGCAAATACCGCCACTACTGGAGTATGTTCCTCGTGGGCGAGTACGACACCCAGAGCACACCGGTCGTGTACAGTGAACAGTATATGCCGGAGCGCAGTCTCGGCGACCCGAACGGCAACCACATCGTCAATTCCGGCGATGCAAGCGCCATTCTGATCTATGCGGCCAACCAGAGCGCCGGTCTGCCCTATAAGGTGGCATCGGGCTTTACCAAGGCGGGCGACGTCAATTCCGACGGCGTTGTCAATGCCGTGGATGCGTCGATCATCCTCAGCTACAGCGCAGCAGCGGGCGCCGACCCGAATGCGAAGTTAGAGGACTTTATCTGGTAACAGGAGGTTTATTATGAGAAATAGTAATAGGCATGGAGGTAACCAAAATAGGCGTTACACTTATGAAATACATTATGATGATGGAGCCATATATTCTGGTTTAGAAGAGGCAGGTGAATCTTTTGAAACAGAAGAAGCTGCTATAGACTCTGCGCTTTATTGTGAGAGTTGTAGTCAATTAGGAGCAGAAATGTTTCATGAATCAAATCCAGGTGATCAGATTCAACAGCAGATAGAAACCATTGTACGCTTCATGGATGATAGCGGATTCGATTATTCATCC
>JAGADP010000247.1 GCA_017828885.1 Oscillospiraceae bacterium
CCAGTCCGTGACCGAGTACACCAACGGCACCGGCACCATCACATTTGAGGGCGATCAGGCCGTATGGGCGGACTTCGAGCAGGGCGTAGCAGATGGTCAGGTGTTCAGCTATGTACTGAACTGATCGGCGTATCAGTATAATGAGATCGGTTCCCCCGTGCCGGGGGAACCGATTTTCTCTGTGTTGCTTGCTGTTTTACTACTTGACGAAATCCGTCAGCTTCACATCCTGCCCCGCACCGACAGCCGCCGCATAGATCAGCACGATGGCCGCATCCGAAGCGTTGCAGATGCCGTCACCATTGACATCCGCCGCCGTTTTCTGCGCTTCTGTCAATCCGGAATCTTGTCCTGCGCCGATGGCTGCTGCTGCAATGAGGATCACTGCCGCATCCGAGGCGTTGACAGTACCGTCACCGTTGAGCTCACCTGTCACAACAGCGGGCTGTTCCGGCTGCTCTGCACCACCGTAGACCATGTCGTTTTCTTCGGCATAGCGTTTTGCTGCTTTACCGCCATAGAGAATGAAATCATGGTTGGCAATGGTCGGCGCCATCAGGCTCTGCACATCAACATGCTCTCCCGTTTCCGCTTCGCGCCGTTCTGCTTCAGCACAGAGATCCTCATAATTCTTGTCGGTGTCCTTATAATAGCCAAACGCCCTTTCACCGATCGCCTTGACGCTGTCCGGCACATAGACCGACGGCATCAGGTGCAGATTCGTATCCTGCACAAAAGCATCTGCGCCGATCGAAACTGTTTTACTGCCAAGCTTTACGTTCCCGATGGGTGCATTCTGGAATGCGGCTTCACCGATCGTCAGGCAGCTTTCCGGGAGCTCCACAGAGCGCAAACCGGTATTGGCAAACGCCATACCGCCGATCTCCTGCATACCCTCGCTGAATGTCACATCAGCAAGATTCCTGCACCCGTTGAACATCTGCGCCGGAATGCTTTCCAGCCATGCCGGGAGGGTGATCTCCGTCAGTCCCTTGCAGTTTGTAAAGGCGCCGTCATCGAATTTGGTTGCAGCAGCATCTGCAAAGACGACTTTTGTCAGATTCGGACAGTTGGTGAAGGCTTCCTTCCCCACAGATTTCAGGTTCTCAGAGATGGTAACTTCCTTGAGCGCCTGACAATCGGCAAAGGCATAGTCGCTGACCTTTTCGAGCGTCGCCGGGAGCTCCAGCCCGTCAAAGGCGCCCTGCCCGTGGAAAACATCTGCAAAAGCAGACTCCATCTCGGGGCAGTTGGGCGGGAGCGTGCCGATCTCCTTCAGCGCCGGGGACATGACGACTGTTTTCAGAGAGCCGAGCCGCCCGGTCTCTGCGGTCAGCATGTCATGGCAGCTGAACGCGCCCTTGCCGATGTATTCGACTTGTCCGAGGTCGAGGTATTCAAGGTCAAGACAGCCGTCAAACGCATCCACGCCGATCTCCTTGATATTTTCCGGGATGACCAGTTCTTTCAGAACGCCGTGTCTTCCGACATCCGTGTGTGAACCGTTACTAAGTGAATAGGCTGCTGTATCCTCCGCATAGCAATCCAGGAAACGGTTGGGGATGACGGTCATCCCGGCGGAGAACCTGATCTTTTCCACATGCGCATTTCCCTCAAAGCAGCGGTCACCGACAGTTGTGACGGTATCGGGAAGACTGATCTCATGCAGGTCACAGCCGCAGAATGCTGCATTGCCGATCACTTCCAGCCCCTCGTTGAAGGTCACATCTTCGATCATAGAGCAGCCGTTGAAAGCGCCGTGTCCGATCGTTTTCAGTGTGGAGGGGAAAGCGATGGGTCCCGTCAGGCTAATGCATTCGGAAAAGCTGCCGTGGTTGATGATCTCAAGGTTATCGCTGAGCTTTACGGATCTCAGCCTTGTACAGCTTGCAAAAGCACCGCCGATCGCAGCGTCGGTATGGTAGTAATCCTCGCTTGTATAGGCAGTTGCGGAACCAAGCTGCTGGCAGTTGCCCAGGTCTGCGTCAAGGAGCTCTTTGCTGGAATCAAAGGCATCGTCCCAGATCTTGAACGGCTTCGCAGCGATCGGGAGCGTCAGATGCTTGATACTGCTGTTGCAGAAGGCGTATTGAAAGATGTTTTCAAGCTGAGAGTTCTCCGCGAACGTCAGCTCCGAGAGCGCATGCACCTCGCTGCCGCCGATACCGTTGAAGCCGCCGAATGCAGCTCGGCCGATGTGCTTGACCGTAGACGGGATCACGAGCGGTTCGATCTTGCCGCTCCACTTGAACATCTCGTCGCCGATCTTTTCAAGTCCCTCGCTGAGTTCGAGCGTTTCGATGTTCACATCATTCTGGAAACACGGCACGCAGATCACACCGTCATCGTTCAGGTCGATGCATCCGCCGAGTTCTTTCAGCCCCTTACCGATCGAGACAGATCTCAGTGCTTCAATGTTGTTGAAGGCGCCGCGCCCGATGAAAACGACGGAATCCGGGATCACCAATTCTTCAATTGCAGTATCCTGAAATGCAAAGTCACCGATGGACGTCAGGCCGCTGCCGAAGGTCACCTTGCTGAGCGAGGTGCAGTAGGCAAATGTGTATTGCGGGATCTCTGCAAGCGCATCCGGGAGCGCGATCTCTGCGAGCTTGCAGTTCGTGAATACATTAGCTCCCAGCTTCGTCACCGTGTCAGGCAGCTCGATGGAAGTCAGACCGGACTCTGTAAAGGCACTTTCGCCGATCTTGGTAAGCTTGGAGCCCTCTGCGAACGTGACTGTCGTCAGGTTCTTGCACCCGTAGCACATGTTCGCAGGCAGTTCGGTGACACCAGCGGGGATGAAGAGCCCCGAGATGACCGTGTTGTAGAATGTCTTGTCGCCGAATGCCTCCAGCGCGGAATCCTCCGGGATCACTACTTCGCTCAGGTTCTCACAGCCGGAGAAGTCGCCGAGGAAGCGGACGTTTTTGCCCACTGTGACCTTTTCGAGATTGCCGTGCGCCGTTTCGCCGGGGTTCAGGTAGGCGGAGACCACAGGCATATCCACTGTTTCCGTGACAGCCTTCCCATCCGCATCCGTGGTGGTCTTTTCCATGGAAAGCGTCTCTGGGATGACGATGTTCTTGTACTTCTCCTGGCTGACATCCACGCCGCTTTTCCAGCCGACGATCTTGACAGCATCCACGAAGGGGGAGTCATAGCTGCTTTCGTCCTCGCGGCAGAGCTCCACAGCGACATCCTCCGCCGTCAGTGTGTACGGCTCCGCAGTTGTCGGCGCAGTTGCTTTGACGGCTGTACATGCCGCTACCGAAGTCTGTGCAGGTGCGCCGCGATCCACTGCGAACACCGCCGTGGGTGTGTTCATCAGCAGACACGCTGTTGCGATCGAAATACTCAGGATCTTTTTGCCTTTCATGATACGACCTCCCGTCTGAATGAATTATGGGGTTCGACAAAATAGATAATAAAACCGAATAAAGATATTGCTATTTTGTGCATTTGCAACACCTTGCCCTTAGTATACCACAAATAGCAAAATATGTCAATAGATTTTCTTAAAATTGACCGAAATTCATTTTTTAAAACAGCGATTTGCTCGTCATCAAGAACGAGCACCCGATGATAACATAACAGAAAAACGCTCTCCGATTACACGCAGAGAGCGTTTCCATTTGTATGATACTATGCAAAGCTACTCAGTCCCAGCTGCCCAGATCCACAAATACCTGCTCATCCGTCACGCCCTCTGTGGCAGTGAGGATAGCCTGCATCCGGTGGGTGCTGTAATCTGCGATCAGCATGTGGACAAGGCCGCCGCCGCGGATGCGGGTGAGACCGTCATCGTCTATCTTTTCGCACGTCATCAGCTCCTTGAAGCGGTCAAGCGTCAGATCACGCTGCCCGCAGAACAGATCCGCGTAGCGGTTCCAGCGGACAATGTTTCCCACGTTGTGCACGAGCCCGTCCGAATTGCCCTTTGCCGCGAAAGAATTGACCGCGCAGAGGTACGCCGGATCCTCCCAGACAAGGCCGTCGTTCAGGGGAGAATCCCCCTCCCGGATGACAGGGGTACCGTCCTCCTCATTGACGGCAAGCTCTGCGACAAAGGCATCCTGCGCATCGGTACACAGCACATTGACGCAGTAGGGATAGCGTTTCGCATGTTCCGTCAGATAAGTCGCCGCTTCCTTTGCGGTCGAGAATTCCTCGAGCGCATAGCGGAGCGCGTAGGTGTAGCTCGTCTTGCCGTCAAGGGTGTACGGCATGTTCTCGCCGCTTCCGACATCGAGCTCACCAAGCAGCAGACCGTCATCATTGACCGCCGTCAGGATGGTCATGAAGCCGAGCATTGACACCGAGACATAGCTTTTGTCGCCGTTCTGCACATGCAGGACGGTGTGACCGGAGCACATCTGGTTCTCGCTGCCGAGCTGCCATTCGAGCAGGCGGCAGGTGATGCGCTCGCCGGTGGCAGTTGCTTCGCCGCTCGCAGAAAGCGCACTGCACGACGTGCCGCGCAGTACATCCGGCACAAGCTGCATCAGGACGACCTCATCCCGCGAGAGGATCCCGTCCTCCACAAAGCCCTCAGCGCCCTCGTTCATCTTGTCGGCAAAGCCGTCGATCTCCTCCTGATACTTCCGGTCAAGTGTGCTGTAGATCGCGTCCACGCGCTTCTGGATGCCGGTATAGTCGTTGTTCAGATTGGGGAAGGCGGCCTTGATGTTCTCATAGAGATAGCCCTCGCAGTAGGCCGCATAGTCCTCGCGTGCAAGGCGGATCGCCTCGGCATAGGCAGCACCTGCGGCATAATAGCTGCCCTGTGTGTAGTCGAGCGTCACATCGTAGTAGCTTTCCTTGCAGTCGATGACGCAGATGCCGTCAGCGGAGCGGACTGTCCGCAAAGTGGGTTCCTGCGTCGGCGCAACGCCCTCGTAATGGCTCTCCCGGTAGATGGAATCCACGGGCTGCAAGGTGCTTTCTCCCTGCTGCGGCGCGGTAAAGTCTGCATACGTCCTCCGGCCGCAGCCTGTGAGCAGGAGGACTGCCGCGACAAGTGCAAGATAGTGTTTCTTCATGTCATCCGCTCCTTACCAGCCGCGCTCCATGAGCCAGGTGCTCAGTTTGCGTTCACGTTCGGTCATATCTGCATCATCCGCGAGCCTGCCCAGCGTCATCTCGCCCTCGATGCCGCCGTCCATGAGATACAGCACCTGGTCGCTCATCGCTGCCACGCGGACGCTGTGCGTCACCATGAGGATGCCGGTGCCGGCACGGTTGGCCGCCGCAAGCTCCTGCATGACTTCGCCGGCTGCCTTGGAGTTGAGTGCACCGGTCGGCTCGTCGGCAAAGAGGATCTTCGGCTCGTTGATGAGCGCTCTGCACAGGCATGCGCGCTGGAGCTGACCGCCGGAGACCTCATTGATCTCGTGCTTGGCGATATCGGTGATGCCGAGCCGCTCCATCAGAGCGGCGGCGCGGTCATTTGCCTCTTTATGCGGTACACCTGCCTGATAGGCGGGCAGGACGATATTGTCAAAGATGCAGAGCTTCTTCATCATGTACATCTGCTGGAAGATGAAGCCCATTTCGGTCAGACGTAGCTGAGATAGTTCCTGATAGCGCAGCGTGCCGAGATCCTTTCCGTAAAAATCCACGCTGCCCGCAGTCATGGCATCCATGCCGCTGACGGTATACAGCAGGGTAGACTTGCCGCTGCCGCTCGGCCCCATGACGGCCGTGAATTCGCCTTCGTGCAGCGAAAAGCTCACGTTTTTTAGCACTTCGGTGCTGTGCTTCTTGACCGTATAGGTCTTGCAGAGATCCTTGACGGTGATAACAGTCTCCATGTCTCTCCTCCTTATTCTTCAGAAATACGACGGATGTCGATGCTGCGGATCTTCAGCAGCGTCAGTGCTGTGACAAGCAGCACTGCTGCGGTCAGGATCGCGGGGATCACAAGAAAGCTCACCGGGAATTCAAAATCAAGCCCGATGCCCGTGACCTGATACTGCTGCATGACGATGCCGACAAAGACCGGCCCGCATGTCCAGAGCAGCACCTCGCCGGGAATGAGGGAGCCGACCGTCAGCAGGAGCATCCGCAGGAGCTGCCATTTCCGGATGGATCCGTGCGTAAAGCCCATGCTTTTGAGCAAGGCGATCTCCGGCGTTTCCTCGGAGAGAAAGACGTTCACGTAGAGATAGGTAATGAGCATCAGCACCAGCAATACTGCGCCTCCGACACCATATTCGAGCCAGAAGAAAAGCTCGTCAAAATCGGAGAGTTCCCACCGGATGCCCTCCTGCGGGGTGTAGACGCATTCTTCGCCGTAGAGCTCCCGAAGCTGTGCGATCACGGCAGGCTTTTCCTTCTCCGGTGCGTCGATCACATAGCCGATCACGCGATCATAATCCACGTAGCCGGCCTCGTAACCATCCCAGAGCACAAGTGACGGAACACCGCCCTCCATATCATCATAGAAACCAGTGATCGTGACGGTGAAAGTGCGCTCCACACTATCCGTGCGATCCTCGTTGTACTCGTACATGGTGAGTTCGACCGTATCACCGATGTTCATGCCGAGCTTTCCGGCGGTATAGGCACTGAATGCAGCTTCATTTTCCTGTGCGGGAGCGCGGCCGGCTTTGTGGTAGTTCAGCTTTTCCGCATCGCCCTCGCCCCAGTATACACTGTAGCTCTTTTCATGACCGTTATAGAGGATCGAACCGCTTCCCGCATGCATCTGATCCATATAGGCGGGAATGCCGGCCTCTGCGATCTGCTCGTTGACGACCGTATAGAAGTCTTTGCCGGTATGCTCCATGATGGTGTAGATCTCGTCTCGTGTATCGCTGGAGAGATGCAGGTCGTAGTCAAAGCTGTGGTACAGCCAGCAGCGCGTGTAGCTGGGGGAGATCATGGTGTGCCGCACGTTGAACACCAGCAGCAGGATCGCAGCCCCGAGCGTGTAGGCGATGAGCAGAAACAAATAGCGTTTGAGGCGGCTGAGGATGTCAGAAACGGCCAGGGACATCGGCACGGACATGCGTTTACGCTGATGCAGGAAGATGGGTGAGCCCTTGGCAAAGCGCTCACCGCTGTTCTCGCCGTGGAGTGCCTCAATGACGGAGATCTTCTGGATGCGGCGCATGA
>JAGADP010000248.1 GCA_017828885.1 Oscillospiraceae bacterium
ACGGGTCTTGTGGCAAACGGTGTCGGCCTGCTCGGCTTCTTCTGCTGCTGCTGGTATGTTCCGCAGATCGTTGCGATCATCGTGGGCATCATCGGTATGGTCAAGGCCAACGGCATGCAGAAGGATCTGTTCCTGATCTCTCCGGAGAACCAGCAGAAGATGAAGAACGGCAAGACCATGTGCCTGATCTCTCTGATCCTCGGTATAGTTGGTATCGTTGTGCTCACCATCCTCATGATCTGCGGCGTGCTTGCAGGCATGAGCGAGGAACTGAGCGAATACATGGATATGTAAGACTGAATGAAGCATGTATGGCGGGCGCTCCTGCTGCTTGTACCGGTGCTGATCGTTCTCGGGTATGTCTTTCACGAAAAGACATACCCGCTGATCGAGGCATTTGCAGGCGGGGGTGCCTGTTTCTTTCATACGGTGACCGGGCTCTACTGCCCCGGCTGCGGGATGTCTCGGGCCAGTCTGGCGCTGCTGCAAGGCAAGCTGCTCCTGTCCTTCCACGAGAACCCCATGCCGCTGACCTGCGTCGTGCTGGCAGTGCTCGGCTATGTCGAGCTGTGGCTGCTGACCTTCGGGAAGAAGGTACGCCTGCTGCCGGAGCGTTGGCAGTTCTGGGCAGTCCTCATCGGGCTGCATCTGGTATGGGCGGTCGTCCGCAATTTCGTCCCGGCGCTGATGCCGCTGACCTGATCGGAGGAGCCTATGCAGCACCCAGCAAGGAAGTATCTCGGCATCTGGCTGCCGCCCGTGCTCGTGCTGGCGGCAGCGGTGTTCTATCGGCTGTGCAGACCGGTCGCCGACAGGCTGCTTAGCCTGTATCACTGTCCGATCCATGCGATCACGGGACTGTATTGTCCGGGCTGCGGCGGTACCCGCAGTCTGAAGGCGGTGCTGAGCGGGCATTTTCTGCTGGCGCTGCATGAAAACCCGCCGGCGATGCTCCTTCTGCTGGCGGCGGTGTTGCTGTATGTGGAGCGCATTCTGGCAGCATGCGGCAAACCGGTGAAGCTCGTGCCGCGGCGGCTGGCATTCTGGTACGTGGTGATCGGCCTGGTTCTGGTATGGGCGATCCTGCGCAATTTCATCCCGGCGCTGATGCCGGTGACGTGACGCGATGATGTTGCGGAGTCTGAGTGAGCTGATATGGCAAGAGGACGGCTTTGAAGTCCGGCTGCGTTGTGAGAATGCCTTTGATGACGAGGCCTATGCCTTTGTCAGGAAGGCAGCCCATGCGGCATGGACGCCGGCTGTATGATCGACGGCGCATGGCTCCAAAGCCTTGTCAACGGCGGCGAACCGGACGAGACACAGGGGCTCCCTGCCCGTGGTGAACTCATCCGGGAATTTGTGGACTATTATGTCAGCTATTTCGAGCTTGACAGATAGCAACATTCTGAACAAAATGCAAGCGCTGTTGCAGACCGCAGCAGCGCTTTTCTCTTTATTTACAAAGTACACCGCTTGACCGCCGTGTGCCAGCCATTCAGCAGCGCATCGCGTTCTGCGGCATCCATCGCCGGACGGTACTCCGTAAAGCCCTGTGGGAGCTGTTCGAGCGCCGCAGGATCCTTCCACATCCCGCAGGCCAGTCCCGCTAAGAAGGCCGCGCCGGCTGCCGTGGATTCCACATTGTCCGGACGGAGGATCCGCTGTCCGAGGAGATCCGCCTGGAACTGCATCAGAAAGCCATTCTGCGAGGCACCGCCGTCCACCTTGATCGTGCCGAGCATGGCGGTGTCCTGCTCCATCGCGCGGATGACGTCCGCCGTCTGGTAGGCGATGGCTTCAAGCGCCGCACGGACGATGTGCGCCCGCCCGGTGCCGCGCGTCATGCCGCAGAGCAGCCCGCGGGCTTCGCTGTCCCAGTAGGGTGTTCCGAGCCCCACGAACGCCGGCACGAAATACACGCCGCCCGTATCCGGCACGCTGTGGGCAATGGCTTCTGTCTCGGCAGCACTCTCAATGAGCTGCAATCCGTCCCGGAGCCACTGTATCACGGCGCCGGACACAAAGACCGAGCCCTCGAGCGCGTAGGTCACCTTGCCGCCGATGCTGCATCCGATGGTCGTGAGCAGACCGTTCTTGCTCTCGGTGCAGAGCTCGCCGGTGTTCATCAGCAGGAAGCCGCCCGTGCCGTAGGTATTCTTCACGTCGCCGGGTCGGAAGCAGCACTGACCGAAGAGCGCCGCCTGCTGGTCGCCCGCACAGCCGCAGACCGGGATCTCTGCCCCGAGCACGGCAACATTCGTCATGCCAAGATCACCGGAGCAGTCGCAGACATCTGGCAGCATGCAGGCGGGGATGCCCAGATAGTCCAAAATCTCCGCATCCCATTGCAGCGTGTGGATGTTGTAGAGCATCGTCCGGGAGGAATTGGTGCGGTCGGTGACATGCGTCCTGCCGCCGGTGAGCTTATAGATCAGCCATGTGTCGATCGTGCCGAACAGCAGCTCGCCGCGCTGCGCACGTTCCATGACGCCGGGAACGTTCCGGAGGATCCATTGCAGCTTGGTCGCCGAGAAATAGGCATCGAGCACGAGCCCGGTCTTTTCGCGGACGAAGTCTGTCCGCCCTTCGGCAGCCATTGCGGCGCAGGTGTCCGCTGTCCGTCTGCACTGCCAGACAATGGCGTTGTAGACGGGCTTGCCGGTCGCCTTGTCCCAGACGGTCGTGGTCTCGCGCTGGTTGGTGATGCCGATGGCGGCAACTTCTGCGCCCTGCTGTTCTGCGTAGGCGAGGCAGTCCTTCGCTGCCCGGAGCTGTGTCTCGAAAATGACCTCCGGGTCGTGCTCCACCCAGCCGGGCTGCGGGTAGATCTGCGGGAATTCGTACTGTGCGGCGTACACCTTGGCTCCCTGTGCGTCAAAGAGAACGGCACGGGAGGAGGTGGTACCCTGGTCAAGGGAAAGGATATACTGCATGTTGGTGACCTCCTTTGCGGTAGTTTGCTTGCTATACTCATTATACAATAGGATGCGGAGAATGTCAATCATGATAGGGCGTGATGTTTTTGATTCAGGGATGGATCCCCTGCAAGCTGCCCCCCTCCGCCGCCGTTCGGCGGCACCTCCCCCTACGGGGGAGGAAAAAGAGGGGGATGCGCCCCCTTAAACCCGCTTTTCTGAAAATGAATACCCGTGTTCCCTGCCAGTCCCGCTTGCTTTTTCCGCATATCTGGTGTATAATAGAAACAGGATAAATGAAACGTAGGAAAGGAATACCATATTGAAAGCGATAAACAAGAGAGGCATTTCCGAATATGTACTGTTTTTCTGGGTCTATGCCGTCATCGGCTGGATCTACGAGGTCGTCTTAGAGACCTTCATTTACCGCTGGGGCTTCACGAACCGCGGCGTGCTGTTCGGCCCGTGGCTGCCGGTCTACGGCTTCGGGGCGATCACATTTTTGTTCCTGTGGTACCGCCTCATCAAGGAAAAGCCGTGGAAGTGCAAGCTGCTCCTACTGCCGGTGATCTTCCTCCTGACGATGGCCACCGCGACGCTCATCGAGCTGGTCACGAGCTACCTCCTTGAATGGACGACCGGTGCATGGCCGTGGCAGACCTATGCGGACTACGCCATCAACTTCCAGGCGCGGATCGCACTGAGCCCGAGCCTCCGGTTCGGTCTTGGCGGCGTTGTATTTCTGTACGTGATACAGCCGCTGCTCGATCTGCTGTCCTCCAAAATGAAGGACAAGGCGGTCTTTATCACGGCGATCACGATCGTCTCGGTCATGGTGGTCGATCTGATCTGCACGATCATATTCCGCCATCTGCTGAAATAACAGGGGAGAGGATGCGCATGACGACGCATCCTTCTCTTTGAGAGACAGCATATCAAAATTTCAAGCTTACCTCAAAAAAATGATATAAACCTCAGAAAACTGATAGCCAGATACCAGTATTTGTGCTATAATGAGTACAACGACAACGAAAGGCGGTGCATCACATGCTGAAAGAGAACGGATTTTACAGAGGCATCAATTTGGGCGGCTGGTTTTCCCAGTGCGATTACAGCAAGGAACGGCTGGACAGCTTTGTGACGGAACCGGATTTTGCGAAAATTGCCGGATGGGGCATGGATCATGTCCGCATCCCGGTGGACTATAACCTGTTCGAGGACAACAACGGCGGCTATCTCGAGGAAGGCTTTGCACGGCTCCGGCAGGCGCTTGACTTCTGCAAGAAGTACGACCTGCGGCTGATGCTCGACCTGCACAAGACAGCGGGCTTTTCCTTCGATGACTATGCCGAGGACGAGCATGGTTTCTTTGAGAATGAGAAGTACCAGGAGCGTTTCTACCGCCTCTGGGAGGAATTTGCCAAGCGCTTCGGCAACGAGCCCGAGTGGGTGGCCTTTGAGCTGCTCAACGAGGTGACAGATGAAGCCTTCCTTCCGGCGTGGAAGCAGATCATTCCGGTCTGCATCGAGCGCATCCGCAAGTATGCGCCGAAAACGCTGATCCTTGTCGGCAGCTACCAGAACAACGCTGCCATGACGGTGCAGTATCTTGATGCGCCCTATGATGACCGTGTCATCTACAACATGCACTGCTATGAGCCGCTGAAATTCACGCACCAGGGCGCTTACTGGACGCCTGTCATTGATCCCGAGGTGCGTATCCCGTTTGAGGAGAGCGGCTGCACGGAGCAGTATTTCGAGGAGCTGTTCAGCACGGCGATCGCCAAGGCTGCACAGTACAACACAGAGCTCTACTGCGGCGAATACGGCGTGATCGACCGGGTGGAACCGAAGGCGGCAATTGCCTGGTTCCGTACCATCCATGCGGTCTTTGAACGTCACGGCATCGCCCGCTGCGCGTGGAATTACAAAGCGATGGACTTCGGTCTGGAGCGTTTCACGGATGCAGAACGCGAGGAGTTGCTGCAATATCTGTAAAAGGCATAGCGTCCGCAGACGGCGAGAGCCGCTTGCAGCGCTTATTCCTGGGGGGGTCTCAAAACACTCCATCGGACTGCTTTGAGAAAAGGGGCACTTTGCAAAAAGTGCCCCTGTTTTGTCAGACATCGCCTTCAATGCTTCCGGGCATTGGAGGCGTTTTTGTGTCATAAACCGATTGCTTCTCCAGCACGACACATAGCACCAACACCGGGCTGCGGGAGCATCTCAATTGATCTTCTTGTAGGTGACTTTCTCGGACGGCAGCGCCTTGAACTCGCCGCCGGTGCCTTTCAGATACCGGTCGAAAAAGGCAAGGTGGCAGTACACGAGGTGCCGGAACAGTTCCTCGGAGTCGAGCTTGCCGGAGAGCATTTTCACCGGGATGTAGAACTTCGCATCGGTGAAGCCCATGTGCTTCATGTCCGAAAAGATCACATGATAGGTGTCAGCGGTGGTCTGCACGAACGGGCGTGTTTCGACATTGCGGTTATCCGTGCAGCCGATCTGGCAGAAGGGCTTTTCCATGACCTTCTCCGGGTAATCGCCGAACAGCCCACCGTCGATGTTGATGCCGCAGGAAAACTCCGCATTGTAGCGACAGAGATAGTATGCCAGACACCCGCCCAGCGAATGCCCGGACGCCCCGATGCCCCGGCAGAGGTCGATGTGCGCACCATAGCGCTCCTTCACGGCTTCGAGCGCCTTTTCGATGTCCTGCTTCCATTCCGGGATACGTTCCTTGATATAGGGCGTGTACTTGTTCTGGAACACCTCGAACTTCGCCAGGATCTCCTCGTAGCTGCCCTTCTGCTTCATGAGCTTGTTCTGGGCGAGGAGGGCGCCGATCATGCTGGTGTACATCATTTTGTTGATGCGCTTGTCATACAGGTCGGAACTCCCGTCCTCGTAGTCATTCTCCACCGCTTCATAGGCATGGCCGACCGAAGCAACGATATACCCGTGGCTCGCCAGCTCGCACAGGAGATAGGTGTTGGACTCGACATAGGAATTATAGCCCATGCTGAACATGATGAGCGGGAAAGTCCGCCCCGGTGCGACGGGAACATTTTCGTAGAAATCGGCTTCGTTCAGGTCATCGCTCATCTTCCGGATGTAATACGCCTTACAGATCGCCGCTTTCTTTGCCTCGGAAAAGACGACCGCACGTTTCTTTCCGGCAACGGCGGAGCGCTCGGCAGGGTAATACATCCTGACGGCGATCTTCCGGTCGCCGGAGGCATCGCCCAGCACTTCCTTTCTGCCGGTATCCACGAGGGAAAAGCATGCCGTTCCGACGGCGTAGTCTCCCGTGGTGTAGGCCTTCGGTGCATGGACTTTTGTCTTGCTCATTGGGATCACCTCACTTTGTAAAAGAAGCGCCATAGCATCCTGACGCGATCAGAGATGCTATGGCGTTTCGGTTATGCACTTCAGATGAATCAGAAGCTCTCTTACTTGTTCAGGTTAGCCTCGATCTTGTCGAGTACGTCGCGCAGAGCCTGCGGAACACGGCCGCCCTTGGCAGCGATGTCCTCGTCGTAGTAACGACGCATCTCAGCGATCTCCTTCTTCCAGAGCTCAGTATCAACGTCGAGCAGCTTGTCCATGATCTCGGGAGTTACCTCGTCCTCGATGCCCTCGGTGTTGATGTCGCCCTTCTTCGGCAGGAAGCCGATGGGAGTCTCAACAGCCTCAACCTCGCCCTCGCAGCGCTTGATGATCCAGTCGAGGACTCTCATGTTGTCGCCGAAGCCCGGCCAGATGAAGTTGCCGTTCTCGTCCTGCTTGAACCAGTTAACGTTGAAGATCTTCGGAGCCTTGTCGCCGAGCTTCTCGCCCATTTCGAGCCAGTGTGCCCAGTAATCGCCGACATTGTAGCCGATGAACGGCTTCATAGCCATCGGATCGTGACGCAGAACACCTACAGCACCGGTAGCAGCAGCGGTGGTCTCAGAGGATACAGCGGAGCCCATGTAGGTACCGTGTGTCCAGTCGAAGCTCTGGTATACGAGCGGAGTGGTGGATGCACGACGGCCGCCGAAGATCATAGCGGTGATCGGCACGCCATCCGGATTGTCAAACTCAGGAGACAGGCACGGGCAGTTTACTGCCGGAGCGGTGAATCTGGAGTTCGGATGAGCCAGGACCTTCTTCTTGCCGGTCTTCTCGTCGATCTGGGAGGTCCACTCCTGACCGTTGCACTTGATGCCGGTCCACTCGGTCGCATCTACCGGCGGGTTCTTGTCGAGCTTCTCCCACCAAACGGTGTTGTCTGCATTGTTCAGAGCAACGTTGGTGAAGATGGCATTCTTCATGGTAGCAGCCAGTGCATTCGGGTTGGACTTCTCATTGGTACCCGGTGCAACGCCGAAGAAGCCGTTCTCCGGGTTGATTGCATACAGTCTGCCGTCCTTGCCGGGCTTGAGCCATGCAATATCGTCACCAACGGTGAATACCTTATAAC
>JAGADP010000249.1 GCA_017828885.1 Oscillospiraceae bacterium
AATGAGGCAAGAAAACGATAAAAGCACGGCTATCCATTATGCACTTGCATCGAAAAGCCCCTCAGAGCGTCCGAGGGGCTTATAAAGACATGATTAAGCAGCATCTATCAGCCGTTGACGAGCATCTCGTAGGTCACGCCGTACTTTTCGGCAATATCCCTTGCATAGGAGGATCCCTCCGGCTGTGCAAGAGCCACCTTGAAGGAACGCTTGCCCTCCTCCGTCCGCATGATGAGCGAGGCAGCGCCTGCACCGGTACTTTCGCGGGTAAGCTCCGCGGCATCCTCTCCGAGCTTGTGCATATGGGTATTGTAGATCGTCCGCACGGCTTTGGTCAGGAGCGCTTTGACGGAATCTCTTGCGATGTAATAGCCCTCCTCAAAAGAGGTCGTAGAGAAAGTCTCGTTCAGCAGGAGGAGGCTCTTGTCGGTAGCCTGCGAGAACATCTCCCTGAAACGGACGCACTCCTCTCCGAGCCTTCCAAGATCCATTGTCTTGTCCTCATCTGCCGGAAAATGGGTGAAAATGCAGTCGCAGGGGACATAGCGAAAGTGCTCTGCCGGGACGAACAAGCCTCCCTGTGCCAGAACAAAAAGCTGGCCGACTGCCTGTGTGATCGTGGTTTTTCCGCCGCGGTTCGCACCGGTGAGGAGATAGACGGTGTGTTCCCGATCGAAGGTCAGGTCATTGGGCACGATCTCGCTGACATGCTCCCTATTCATGGCAAGCTTCAGATTGTAAAAACCGCATGCTTCCATGGAAGTTCCGCTCGCAGCTTCCGGCTGTGCTTCACAGAAGACACAGCCTTTTTCCATCAGACCGCCGATGAACTCCGCACATCGGATGTAGTACACAAACTCCGGCACCAGCCCGGAGATGTTCACGATCGCCACGTTGGCGTACTTAGTGAGCGTATCCCGCAGCTTCTTCACAAGGGAGCCGAGCATCTTATTGACAGCGTTGTCAAGATAAAACGTGGTATTCTCCATCGCGCCGTCCGCCATCGCATTTACGATCGTGGACTTGGCTCTGGCGTCGGTGGCGAAGGAAGACTGCACCGCCAGCAGACCCGCCTCATTCTTCATATAGTCGATGATGCCGCGCTTCTCTTCCTGGTCGATGAGCTGATAATGCATATCCCCATCCCAATCGGAGGTCTCATGCAGCTTGTCTCTCGATGCGATCGCGTCTGCAAAATTGCTGACGATACCGGACTTCCTGAACGGCTTTTTATTCACTGAAACAAGACCGATGCTGACGGCTTCAAAGCGTTCGTTGACATTGATGCCGAGCGTGACGCTCTGCACGTCAGAAGCCTTCATCTTCAGCGCAGCGATGTCCTTTTTCATATCTGAAAAGCAAGCTTCCTCGCAGAGCTCGGTGATGTAGTGCCGCAGTGAACGCAGCCCCTCGGACTGGATCCGCTCATCAGACAGACATTCCCGCATGGTCTCCACTGTTCTGATGTAGCTGTCCAGTTCGTCAAGGCGGTGAAAGAGATGCCACAGCCCAGGCTCTTCATCGGAGCTCTTATGCATGGTGGAGAAATCCTTCATAAACTGGATCTTGCCGAACAGCTCCAGCATCGTTTCTCTCAGATCAGGCAGCCGGAGAATATCCCCGAAGATCTGCTGGCGATATGCGGCGACATGCGGATCGTCCGTGATCTGCGTGAGTACATTGGTGATCATACGGCGTTCCTTGGAGTCGCCGGATAGTTCCTGACAGAAAGCGTCAAGGCCGAGATCGTGCATCACATGCTCTGGCAGACTGCGGTATACGGGAGCTGTTCCGGCGGGATGCAGCAGACTGAATCCGGTGGTCTGGCTCATATGCTCACCTCTTACAGCTTTTTCAGGGGAATGCAGATGTAGCTGACAGTATCGGCAGGATCTTTTGCCGGCGGCAGATAGAATTCCAGTGAATAATTGCCTGCCAAGGCATAGCCCTGCAGCGCCGGCAGCCATTCCGACCAGATCTGGGTATTGACCGTCTGCATGCTGTCAGGCAGAGCGCCCTTGCACTTGAACAGCGCCCACAGTCCGCCGGGGATCTGGTAGGTCTCACAGCCAGCCGGGATGTCCTCCCACGGCTGATAGAGGTCAGCGATCCAGTAGTCGAACGTCTTGCCGTCCATGTCCGAGCAAACACCGAACATGCCCTTCAAGCCCTTCATATCCTGCATCCACTCGCCCCAGAACGCCGGGACTTCCTTGTAGCTTGTCTCAGCATTGAACCGCTTCCGCATGCCCACGACTGTAAAAGGCGCCTTTTCCACGATTTTGTAATCCAACATAGTACCACCCTCCAATGAGATCTTGATATGCAGCGGCGCAAACGACCGCAGGTTTGCCCCCGATTCCCTTGCCTGTGTCGGAGTAATGCCATGAAAGCGCTGGAAGGCTTTCGCGAAGCTGTCAGGAGAATCATAGCCATACTTCACGGCAATGTCGATCACCTTATGATCGGAGCAGGCCAGCTCCTGTGTGGCCGCCGTCATCCGGCGCGCACGGATGTATTCTCCGACGGTCATTCCACACAAAGCTCCGAAGATGCGCTGATAATAGAACGAGGAAAGCGCGGCCTGCGCTGCGATCTCTTCAATATCAAGCGTCTCGGAAAGGTTCTGCTCTATGTACGCGATCGACTTCTGAAATCCTTCGATCCAACCCTGCATGACGTTCACTTCTTTCCGCTGTAATCTCAGTATAGCACATTTCGCTGATGGATGCCCGACTTTTTGTGCTCTCATTGTCGGGGTAGGTAGGTGTCTGTCCTATATCTACTATTATACGGGAACACACTTCAAAAGTCAACTGTAAGCTTAACTGAATACGAAAATGATAGGGGAAGAATCAAAATCAAAGAAAAGCCCCTTGACATCTTGGGAAAAACGTGGTATAATATCCGTTGGAAACAATGAC
>JAGADP010000250.1 GCA_017828885.1 Oscillospiraceae bacterium
ATCTCGCCGAAGATCAGCAGCACGATCGTCACAACGGCCGTCGCAACTGTCGCGCCGAGATGCTCGTCCTGCAACAGAGAGACAAACAGCAGCGTTGCCAGTGCGGTGCAGGCGATGTTGACGAGGTTGTTGCCCACAAGGATGGTGGAGAGCATCTCATCGTACTTGTCGAGGAGCTTGAGCACCTTGGCAGCCCGCTTGTTGCCGTCATTCTCGACCTTGCTTTTCAGGCGGATGCGGCTGACGGCGTTGAAGGCTGTCTCCGTGGCGGAAAAGAACATGGACAGCAGAATGCAGCAGGCAATGATGAGGATGGTCACTGGATAATTCATACCCGCCCCGCCTTTCTGCCGGCTGCGTTGTTACAGCAAGAAAAGGGCATTGCGGCTGCACCGCGATACCCTGCGTGTTGTTCATATGTCTGCGTACTGTGACACGGGACGCCCGCGTCATCCGAACTGCTATGTGTCATAGGATCCTCCTTTTGTTGATTGCTATATATTATAGCATATCCCTGCGGAAATGTCAAGGGCTTTCCATGGATTTCCGGCCACTTCGCATAAAAAAGGAGCCGGGTGAACCGACTCCGTGAAGTATTGTATGCTGTCAGATCTGCGTTACATAGCGCAGGCAGATATAGACTGTGCTGATGAGCATGACGATGACAGTGGCAGGTGCCATCTTCTTGCAGTACTCGCCCCAGCCGATCGGGTGACCGGCCTTTGCAGCAGCGGACGTGCCGACAACGTTGGCAGATGCGCCGATCGGGGTCGCAGAACCGCCGACGTCGGTACCCATTGCCAGCGACCATGCCAGCGTGGAGAGGATGAACGTGCTGCCGCCGGAAAGATCCTGGATGATCGGCACCATCGTTGCAGCGAACGGGATGTTGTCGATGAAAGCGCTTGCGATGCCGGATACCCAGATGATGATGGCCACCATCAGGTAGTAGTTGCCGCCGCAGACATTGCTGATGAAGTTGGCGATGATCTCAAGCACGCCGGTCTCCTCCAGACCGCCGACCACGATGAACAGACCCGTGAAGAACAGCAGTGTTTTGTAGTCCACGCCCTTTAGCACCTCAAGGATGTGCTTGCCGGAGGCGATGAGCGTTACGATCGCGATGGATACGCCGATGAAGGCGACTGTCAGGCCGGTGGCACTGTGGGTGATGAGGAGCGTTACAGCGATCAGGAAGATCACTGTGCTGACAGCAAAGCCCTTCTTGTCGGTGATGAAGCTCTCAGGAGAGGGCATATCGTCGAAGCTTACATCAGATTCGCCGGTGCTGGACAGCTCCTTGCGCATCACGAAGAAGAAATAGAGCAGAATGAATACGAACGAGATGGCAGCTACCACGCCGGTGTTCAGAACGAAGTCCATGAAGGAGTAGTGCAGGTTGGAGCCGATGATGATGTTGGGCGGGTCACCGCACATCGTTGCAGAACCGCCGAGGTTCGCGCAGAAGATCTCGGACATGATCATCGGAACCGGGTTGAATTTCAGCAGACGTGCCAGCTCGATGGTAACAGATGCCAGGAACAGGATGACCGTGATCGAGTCGATGAACATCGCCAGCACGAAGGACATGCACATGAAGGCAATGAAGATCGGGATGGTCTTGTAATGCACGAACTTGGCGATGCGCCGGCAGAGCCAGTTGAAGAAGCCGACTCTCGCCATGCCCTCGACCATGACCATCATACCGCCGAGGAAGAAGATGGTCGCCCAGTCGATGCCGCCTGATTCTGTTTCGGCACCGGTCGTCCGCCAGAATTCTGCCGTGACGATGGATTCGAGGTTGATGACATGCCATAAAGTGCCGAAGTCACGCATGCAGATGCCGAACACGCCGACGAGCGTGAGCAGGCCGCAGCCGAGCGTGATAAAGTGTTTTTCGATCTTATCGGAAATAATGAGGATGAACATCGTTATGAAGATAACGATCGCAACGATCTGTGCAACAGTCATCCGATACTCCTTTCTGGTGCGCTCCGTGGGGGAGACTAGGCGGATCCGGCTTCGTTCCGCTGTACTTTGTCAAGGTGCAGCATGCAGCTCACGACCTTCACAAAGAATAGCGGGGCGTTTAACAAAAATTTAACAATGAACCATTCTTATTATAATCATGTGCGCAAAATATGTCAAGCAAACATCGAAAAAAACCAAAATTTCGTAGGTTTGCACATTTTTTACACACTTTCGGCACATTTTCTGGGCTTTGTTTGGTCGGAAAATCATTGGGATTGACATTGATGCTACCTTGCGGTATAATGGAAAGAGAGAAAACGCAAGGAGGCGCACGCATGACCAGAATCGATCTCATCACCGGACTGCTCGGCTCCGGGAAAACGACCTTTCTCCTGCACTATGCCCGCTATCTGCTGCGGCATGGGGAGCGCATCGCCATCCTCGAGAACGACTTCGGCGCTGTCAATGTGGACATGGTGATGCTTCAGGAGCTGAAAGGGGAGAACTGTGAGCTTGGCATGATCGCCGGCGGGTGTGATGCGCACTGTCACAGGCGGCGCTTCAAGACACAGCTCATCAACCTCGGGATGCAGCATTTTGACCGCGTGCTGGTGGAGCCCTCCGGCATTTTTGATATGGACGAATTCTTCGACACGCTGCATGAATCGCCCCTCGACCGCTGGTTCGAGATCGGCAGTGTCCTGACGGTCGTGGATGCACAGACGGATGACGTGCTCCCGCCGCAGATGGAGTATCTGTTTGGCTCGGAGGCCGCCTGTGCCGGCAAGCTGATCCTCAGCAAATGGCAGCCTGAGGTCCCGGCGGAGGAAGCAGTGGCTTCTGCGCTCGCGCACCTGAACCGTTCCCTCGAGGCCATCCGCTGTGACCGGCGCTTTACGGCGGAGGACATGCTTGTCCGGGACTTCGATGCGCTGACCGATGCGGACTTTGCGCTCCTCAAAGCAGCAGGCTACCGCGGTTCCGCCTATATCAAGCGCTTCCGTCCGGAGGACATCCTGAGCAGCGTGCATTACTTCATGCATATCCACATCCCGGATGCGCAGATCCGTCCTGTGATCGGGGAGATCATGGCGGATCCCGCGTGCGGCAGGATCTACCGTCTGAAAGGCTCGCTCCCTGCGCCGGACGGCTGGTACAAGATCAATGCGACCCCCGAATCTATCGAGATCGACAGTGTCCCCGACGGACAGGCCGTGCTGATCGTCATTGGCGACGAGCTGCACCGGGAGGCGATCGATCTGCATTTGCAGCGTGTCAACACCGATCCGGCGTATGTTTCGGTGTGATATACGCTTAGAAAAGGAGAAGTATGAAACGAAAAATCATGCGCATTGCCGGCATCCTCATGATCGTGATCGGCTTCGGGGTACTGGCGCTGCTTGCCTACAAAAAGATCAGCCGTGAGCTTTATCTGCGGCGGCTGCTGAAAGACAACATCAACTTCGAGATACCGGTTCTCAACATCAAAGTCCCCGTCCTTGAGGGGACGGATTCCAAGGCCTTGCAGGTGTCGGCGGGGCATTTTGAGGGGACAGGCGCCCTCGGGCACGGCAATTACTGCATTGCCGGCCACAACAGCACGATCTATGCCGAGATCTTCAACGACCTTGACCAGATCCGGATCGGCGATGAGATGGTGCTGGTCGATAAGGATGCGAACCGCACCCGCTATGTCTATATCGTGTCGGAATACAAGATCGTTGAGCCCAACGAGGTCTATGTGCTCAATGATTTCGGTGACGACCGGATCACGGTCATTTCCTGCACCGATGACGGCACACAGCGTCAGGTCGTGGTCGGCCTGCTGAAAGACGAACAGAACACCCCTGCTGCTACGTGAAGCGGCGGGGGCTTCTTTGTGCATATTGTACAGCACTTTCCTCTGTAATTGACTGCCTTCATAAAAACATGGGAATTGGATTGACGAAAAAGCGAATTTATGCTATAATTATTATAACTATATTCCGGTGCGGACGCACAGATTTTTGTATGGGAGACAACACGTATGGCAAACTGGATCATTGTTGTGGATGACGATACCTCCAACCTGAAAATGGCTGGTTTTATACTGAGCAAGGCACAGATGCGTGTCACGGCGTTACAGTCCGGGCAGGCTTTGCTTGACTATATCAAGAAGCATGAAGCCCCCGATCTGATCCTGCTCGACATTCTGATGCCGGGCATGGACGGCTTTGAGACGCTCCGCCGTCTGCGGCAGCAGGAGATCGAGACCGGACGCGAGGAAACGCCGGTCGTGTTCCTGACGGCGGACGAGAATACCGACACAGAGACCCACGGCTTTGAGGTGGGCGTGGCGGATTATATCCGTAAGCCTTTCAATCCGGAGGTG
>JAGADP010000251.1 GCA_017828885.1 Oscillospiraceae bacterium
CCGGAACTGTCTACCGTGGCAACGGCCGGATCCGAGCTGGACCAAATCAGCGCTCTCCCAAGAGCTTCCGCTGGTTCGACTTCGGCCTGCAAAGGGAAGGTCTCCCCGATGAGGAGCGAGGCGGTCTCACGGTCGAGCGAACAACTCTGCGAAGCTATGAGTGCAGGGATCTCCCGCTCTTCGAGGGTCTCTCTGCACACGGTGCAGCGGAGACGCTCAGTACCGGGCCGGCTGTAAGAGGGTTCCCGCAGTGTCTCCCATTCTCCTGGACTGTGGGCAGGCGGTGTCCAGTTTTCCACATAGGAGTAGCCGCAGTTCGCACAGGTAACTTCGGTGAAGCCCCAGCTGCTGCAGCCGGAGGGCGTGACCGTTCTTTGCAATTCGGGAGCCTCGCAGCCCTCGGGTGAGAGGATCGTCCCGTAATCCCAGGTCTCCTGCCGCTCGAAACGGTCGATGTTCCCGTGAAAGTACGAGGGCATCTGCAGGTATTCGCCGAATGAGGGACCGCAGTAGGCCCGTCGGTCCGGATTGTCTTCAAAAAAGCGGATGAAGCCTGTGATCACATTGTCGCAGACCGAGTCGCCGGAGGCTTCCTCCATGCCGCAGTGGTAATACATGCCGATAAGGCCTCCGTCATGCACATAACCGCGGCACGAGTCATAACCGCGGACGGTCACGTCATTGCGGTCCACGTCCGCGAGCCCGCAGGCCAGTATTCCGCCCATGAACTGCTCGCAGCGCGCGGCTGTGTTCCGGTCTTCAAAGACCAGTTCCGTATCGGTCACGCAGTCACAGATCGTACCGCAGCCATAGCCTGCAATACCTCCGATCCCGGTCATGATCCCGGAGTTGATCAGGGAGATCCTCGCTTCGATGGTGCAGCCGCTTACGGTACTGCGGTCAATGTAGCCCGCAAGGCCAGCCGCAAAGCAGTGGGACGTGGTCTCGACCGCTACATGCTCGCCCCGCAGGGTCAGGTCTTTCACCTCCGCGTTCTCCAGCGTGGAGAACAGTCCCGCGAACACCGTGTCATAGGGCTTGAGGTTCCCGTCGCGCGTGGTGCGGACTTCATCCCCGCAGGAAGTGACCGTGAGGTTATAGAGCGTGTGCCCGTTCCCGTCAAAGCTTCCGCGGAAGGAGAGGGGCTTCCAGTCCAGGCCTCCCATGTCGATATCCGCATCCAGACGGTAGGAGCCTGCAGGATCGTCACGCAGGGCCAGCATCCCCTCCGCATCGGTGACAACTGTGACCGCCGGAGCTGCAAAGGCACTGAAACTGGTCATAAGGAGCAGGAGAAAAACCAGGAATAGTGAAAAGATTCTTTTCATCGTTCAGACCTCGATGAGGGAGACGTTTTGCCTATCATACCACAACCGGAGCAAAATGACACGGGAAGCACGAAAAAAAGAGCCGTCCATACGGACAGCTCTTTTTTGTTTTGTGCAGTACGCAGATCAGCAGTAAATCGGGTCGAGGACCGTGTCGATGTAGTTCTTGGTGAGGAGCATGGTGGCCAGGGGATTGGGCGTGCCATCGGACTCAATGCCGATCCAGCCTTTGTGGCCATACTGTTTCATCAGTTTCCACAGGCCCGGGAAATCCACGAAGCCGGCGCCCGGCTCCCAGAACCAGCGGGTGCCGTCATCCGCAGACTCGGCGCCTGCCTGGAAGCGCTCTTCATCAGAAGCGGCCTTCTTGGTGGTGTCCTTCACGTGGAAATACTGCACGCGCTCATGATACTTTTTGTAGAACTCGAGGATGTCGATGCCCATGATGGATACCTGGGCCGTGTCGAGGCAGTAGAATACATAGCGCGGATCGCACAGATCGATGAACTTCTCGTGGTCGTACTTGTTCACGGCGCACCAGAACTCATTGTGGATCGAAGCCACAAGTCCCTTGTCGGCGGCCATGCGGCCCACTTCGTTCATGCAGGCGGCGGCGTTGCGCAGGCCTTCGTCCGAGAGAGGACCGGTGCCGTAGTACTGGCCGCAGGGCTGGATGATCAGGTTCACGCCGTCGCAGTCCGCCAGGGCATCCACAGCCTGGCGCTCAAGGGCGAAGATGCGCTCATGGTTGCGCTTGTCCTCGGAGCCGATGTGGTGGCTGAACAGACCGGAGATCTTTTCAATGCCGCGCTCATTGGCAAATGCTTTGAAGTTCTTCATGCTGCCGAAGCAGTTGATCATGGTGGGGACCGTGAAGATCATGATTTCGATGCCCTTGAAACCGGCGCCGGCATGGTAGCGCAGGACCTTGTCCCAGTCCTGAAAATAGTAGGAGTCATCAAAATCGCCCATGAACCACTCGTTGAAGTTGGTCACTTTCTTGAAGTTGATGTTGCCCCACTGGTTCATCATGTAGGAATAGTTGATGTTTCTTTCGCTCGTATTCATGCCGTCAGACCTCCTTCGTGAGCTTGGTCCAGAACGTGCGGGTGCGGAGCACGGCACGGGGGACGTTAGTGGTGTAGCGCGGTTCGAGGACCACATAGCCCTGGAAATCCCGGCTCTTGAGCAGGCGAAGGACCGCGGCGAAGTCGATGTCACCGAGTCCGAGGTCACGGTACAGTCTCTGCTGCTCACCTTCCTGCGGGTACTCCGGGGTGGCGGTGGCATAGGTGCCTACCGTGTCCGTATAGGCCGTGTCGTTAAGGAACACGCAACCCAGATCATCGAAGTATTTGTCGAGCACTTCCAGAGGATCCGAACCGGCGATCTTCAGCATGGCGGTGCTTGCCGTGTAACCGACGGCTTTGCGGTCGAGTTTCTGGAAGAATTTGTCGAACTCGGCCCCGCGGGCAAGCGTCCAGAATTCGTTGGTGACGCAGGTGCGGATGCCTTTCTTCGCGGTCATTTCGCCGATCTTGTTCAGGCAGGCAGCGGCTTCATCCGCGAAACGCTCAAAAGCGGCGGGATCCTCCCCAAGGTTGGCTTTGAGCGCGCCGATGGCCGGGGTGGGGGATACGTTGAGGCAGCAGCCTTTCAGGCTGGCCAGCATGTCGGAAGCATCATCGGCGTGGTCGAAGAGAATGGGATAGAGATCTTCGAACTTCGCGCCGCTCTCGAACATATCGGCCAGGACCGCCTGGGCGGAGATGTTGAACGAGCTGACATTCTGAATGCCGCTCTCATTGAGGTACTTCAGATAGCCCTCGGCGGAGCCGTATTTGGTGTTGATGGCGAGAGTGCAGCGCGGCGCGCCTCCGCGACCCACGTTGAACTGGTTGGGGACCAGCGTGAGGGAGATAGAGTCGAAGCCGACGGCGGCGGTCCAGTCGGTGAGGTTTTCCCAGTACCACTTGTAGTTGAGGTACATGTTGTCCGCCAGACTGGAGTACATGTTGACAAGTTCGTAGCTTAAGGCAGTTTTCATCCGGTTACTCCTATTTTTCGTTTTAAAAAGATTCCAAAGATCCGGATAGATTCCGGATCTTTGGAATGAATGGAAATCGCTTTATCAGAGGCTGAACAGTACGGAGTTGATGATCTCCTGCAGGTACTCTTCGCGGCCGGAGGGAACCTTGGTATCCCAGCGCTCGCCGGCAGCTGCCTCGAGCTGATCGAGCGTGCACTTGTCAGCAAGGATGGCTTCACCGATCTCGCTCTTCCAACTGGAGTATCTCTCCTCGATGAACTTGTCGATGCGGCCGTCCTCGATGAGAGCAGCAGCGGCGCGGAGACCGAGAGCAAAGCTGTCCATGTCGAGGATGTGCGCATAGGCGATGTCTTCAGGGGTGTAGGACTGACGGCGGACCTTGGAGTCGAAGTTCAGACCGCCGGTGGTGAAGCCGCCGGCTTTGATGACTTCGTACATGGCCAGAGTGCAGTCATATACGTTGGAGGGGAACATGTCGGTATCCCAGCCGAGCATATCGTCGCCCTGGTTGGCGTCGACGGATCCGAACATGCCGTTGATGGCACTGGTGCGGAGCTCATGCTGGAAGGTGTGCATTGCGAGGGTGGCGTGGTTGTTTTCGATGTTCATGCGGAAGTCGTCCGCAAGGCCGTTGGCTCTCAGGAAGCCGATCGCCGTGGCGGCATCGAAATCATACTGATGCTTGGTGGGCTCTTTGGGTTTCGGCTCGATGTAGAACACGCCCTTGAAGCCCTGGGAGCGAGCATAGTTGCGCGCCATCGTGAGCAGACGGGCGAGATTCTTGAGCTCGAAGTCCATATCGGTGTTGAGCAGGGTGTCGTAGCCTTCACGGCCGCCCCAGAACACATAGCCCAGACCGCCGAGTTTGATGGTGGCGTCGATCGCATTCTTGATCTGAGCCGCAGCGCAGACGAAGGAATCGACATTGGGGGAGGTGCCGGCGCCGCTCATGTAGCGGGGATTGCCGAAGACGTTGGCGGTGCCCCACAGCAGTTTGATGCCGGTCTCGTCCATCTTTTTCTTGAAGTAATCGGTGATGTCGGAGAGGTTCTTCTTAAACTCTTCGAGGCTGTTGCCCTGCGGGCAAACGTCCACATCATGGAAGCAGAAGTACTCGATGCCCAGCTTGGTCATCAGATCGAACGCGGCATCCGCCTTGGCATAGGCGCGTTCCATCGTGTCGGGCTTGCCGTAGGTGCGGTCAAGGGTGCCGGAGCCGAAGGGATCCGTGCCGTCAGCATTCAGGGTGTGCCAGTAGGCCATGGCGAAACGGAGATGATCCTTCATCTTCTTGCCGAGAATGACCTCATCGGGATTATAGAACTTGAACGCAAAGGGGTTTTTGCTGTTTTTGCCTTCGTATTTGACCTGGGGGACGTTCTCAAAATAGCTCATAGTTTTCTCCTGTTTATATAAATTTTGCTGGATCATACGGGGATATACCGACCGATACCGGACCGGTCAGTCTGCGCTCTTGATGCCGCCGTAAAGCTTTCTGTACTTTTCGGCTGTGGCCCGGTAGACCTCAAAGTGAGAGGAATCCGGCTCCGTGACGGTCTCCACCGCACAGAGGGCGCCCGCCTTTTCAGCATCCCAGAGCCCGGCTCCGATGCCGGCGATGAGCGCAGCACCATAGGCTCCGCCTTCAGCACTGCCGAACGCGGTGACCACCGGCATCTCGAAGATGTCCGCGAGGATCTGACGCCAGATCTGTCCCTTGGCTCCGCCGCCGGACACGACCATATAGTCGGGCTTTACGGGCTTGACTACCTGAATCAGGTCATAGACCTGCTTGAGAGAGAAGGAGACGCCTTCCATGAGGGCCCTGGTGAAGTGACCTTTTCCCATGATGCCCGTGATCCCCGTGAAACTTCCGGTCGCGGAAGAATCGAACAAGGGGCAGCGCTCGCCGCTCAGATAGGGCAGGAAGATCAGTCCGTCGCTTCCGCACGGGACCTTCTCGGCCATTTCATCGAGCTCGTCGAAGCTGTCGTTGGGGAAGAGGGAGTCCTTCAGCCACTGGAAGGAGCCGGCCGCGGAAAGGGTGCATCCGAAGGCCACATAGCTTCCGGGAAGGTTGCCGCAGAACATCTGGAGCAGGCCGTCCTGATTGAAGCCGTAGCCGGGGAGGCTCATTGCCACGACACCGGAGGTGCCCACCGTGACGCCGATCTTGCTCTGGTCGGTAAGACCCATGGCGATCGTGGAGATGACTGCGTCACCGCCGCCCGCGAACACGGGAACGCCTGCGGGGATGCCCGTGAGAGCTTCCGCTTCCGCGGTGATCTCACCGGCTTTGTCGGTGGACTCCAGGGGATCGACAAAGAAGGAGGGATCAAGTCCGACCTTTTCAATAAGGTCGGTGGCCCAGGCACGCTTCTCCACATTGAAGAAGCCGGTGCCGGACGCGTCGGATACATCCGTGATCAGGGCGCCGGTCAGCTTGAGGACGATATAGTCCTTGGGGTTGACTACGCGCCAGATCTTTGCGTAGTTCTCGGGCTCGTTCTCTTTGACCCACAGGATCTTGCCGCCGGTGTACCCAGTAAGCATCATGTTGTTGGTGAAG
>JAGADP010000252.1 GCA_017828885.1 Oscillospiraceae bacterium
ATGATAGATACACGGAGCGAGCAATTGTGCAGTTTTCCAAAAAGGTGGGGGTTGATCCCGGAATTGTGGTAGGAAGGTTACAGAAACAGGGTGAGATTGAATTCAGCTGGTTTAACAGCTTAAAAACAAAATACACGATGCGGGAAGCATAATATCACTAATTGGCTCAATATGATTGCCTTATACTCCGTTCTCAAAATGATAAGATGCGTCCAAACCAACGTACCTGCGCCAATATCATTTTTGGTAACCCAACACAAAGAACCCCTCTACAGGTTACTGTAGAGGGGCTTTGTGTGTTGAGATGATAGTTTTTGCATCTAACTGTGCAAAAATCACTGCTTTTTTGACTTGTTGTGAGAGGCTTTTCTCATATGCGAATAAGGAGTGAAAGAAAATGATTGTGACCAAAAACAGTGGCTATGTTTTATTTGAAAAGGGAAAACTGGATATCTTTATTCCGGAGACAATTCCTGGCACTCACTGGTATCAATGACACACGAAAGAAGATCTAAAAGTGTGTTTAACATGTCAATCCAATCAAGGGCAGATTTATTCTTTTGATTCCGTGCCACGTAGTGTCCCTCCCGTTCATGCGTGTTGCAGATGTGAAGTACGGGCTATTCCCGCTATTTTTGCTGGCAATGCAATAAAGGATGGGGAAAAAGGAGCGGATTACTGGCTGGCTTATTATGGAAAACTTCCTGATTATTATATTGATAAGGACACATTGTTCAATTTGGGATGGGGACATGGAAAGGTACCAGCAAGGTTTGCCCCCGGTAAGATGCTCGGCGGTGATATTTATTTTGATAAAGAAGGGCATCTTCCTGCTGCACCTGGCAGAATCTGGCGAGAAGCAGACATCAATTATTATGAAGGAAAACGAAATTACCATCGTGTCATTTATTCAAACGATGGATTGATATTTGTTACCTATGACCATGGGAAAAACTTCTATGAGATCATAAAGGGGGATATGAATGGAACCAAAAGTTACAGTGATCTTGGATTTTACAAAATGTCGGTATCTACAGGAAGTTTATGACGAGATGTCAAAACAGATGGAGTGGGAAGAAGGATATGGTCATAATCTGGATGCGCTCTGGGATATTCTCTGGGGGATGCCATATAAAGGAAACGATTTTATCATCCGCCGTCCTGTGAGATTTACAAAGATACCTTACGGTCAGAACGAAGAATTCACAGACTATGTCAACCGGATCTGTGAGGTCTTTGATATGGCACAGAACCACGGATATTTGACCTATCGGATCGAATATGTTACGGATGAAGATGCTGAGTGAATGACAATATCATTTTTGGTAACCCAACACAAAGAACCCCTCTACAGGTTACTGTAGAGGGGCTTTGTGTTATTTTGGGAGGACGATCAGATTTTCCGCCAGGTGATCTCGGCTTTCAGAAGGACATCTATCAGGCGCTCGCCGTTCAGGGTGTAGTTTAACAGTGCATCCATATCCGAAAAAGGGATCTCAGTCTTCTTGTGCGTCAGCAACAGTTCGTGTTCCGTCCGGAAGATGCCATAGGTTTCTCCTTGATAGGCAAAAGAGACTTCACCGCCCCAGAGAATGCTTTGCCTGAGCTCTATCACGGTCTCAAAATGATCGTAGGACGACATATTGCGCTCATCCTTTCTGAAACTGTTGCAATTCTTATGTTTCATAAACTGCCCCCATGCATCGCAAAGGGGCAGTCTTTTATTTTTTCTTCCAGAATTCCAGCAACGTATGCAGCGCCAGTGCCGCCGCCAGCACGAAGCCGATCAGCGCCACGATCGGGATGCCGTCTACCTGGGGCTGGATGTCCGTGGTGCAGAGCGTACACGAGCCGACGAACAGCACCGACGCAAATATCGCGAGGATCAGTGCTTTTTCCATCTCGGCAAGGCGCTCGAGCAGGTCTTCATAGCCTGTCATCTCGAAGGCGATCTTCATGCGGCCTTTCGCCAGATTCCACAGCAGACCGACCACGGCGCTCGGGATCTTGGTCGCCTGCCGGCTGGTCGCCACAAGCTCCTGCATCGCACTGGTGAACTTCTGCTTCAGGTCAAAGCTCTCGCGCATCCGCTCGGTCATCTTCCGGGTCATGGCGTCAAAGACGTTCAGATCCGGGCAGAACGTCGCCAGCACGCCCTCGATTGTCACGAAGCTCCGCACGAGCATGGTGAATTCCCCGGGCATCGTGATGTGATGCGTTGCCAGCAGCGCTGTCAGGTCGGTCATGAGGGCGCCCATGTTCAGCCGGGACAGATCCTTGACGGCGACATGCCGGTCGATCAGACCGTCTAAGTCCTCGGTCAGCTTCTGCTTGTTGATCTTGCCGGAGGTGATGCCCATGGTCAGGATGGTGTTGGTGAGATCCTCGCCGCTTTTTTCGACAAGCGCCAGCACGATCTCCTGAATGACGCCGATGTTCTGCTCGCTGATGTGTCCGATCATGCCGAAGTCGATCCAGTAGGGGATGCCGTGGCTGAGCATGATATTGCCCTGGTGCGGGTCGCCGTGGAAGATGCCAACGTCGAGCACCTGATGCAGATAATTATCGAGGATGAGCTTGCCGACCTCCGTGCGGTCGATGCCGTCCGCGTCGATGCGGTCATTTTTGGAGAGGGGATAGCCGTCCACAAAGGTCTGGGTCAGGATGCGCTCCGTGGTCAGCTCGTCGATGATCCGCGGGCAGGAGACAAGGTGCTCGTCCTCGATGCAGAGATCACGGAAGGTGCGGGTATTATCCGCCTCCACACGGAAATCAAGCTCGTCCTCGGTGACCTTCTCGAGCTCCTCGATCACGGATTTGAGATCGACCATCGAGCTGGATGCGTCGCCCTCCGTGGCCACGTTGACAACGGCGGCTAATTTCTTGAGCAGCACGAAATCCTGCCGCACCATTTCGGCGATGAGAGGGCGCTGCACCTTGGTCACGACCTGGGTGCCGTCCTTCAGGACGCCGTAGTGCGCCTGTGCGATGGACGCGGAGCCGAGCGGCTCGTCACGGAATTCGCTGTAGATGTCCTCGATCTTCTTCCCGGTCTCGGCTTCGATGACGGCGCGTGCCTCGGCGGCATCGAGGGGCTTGACATTGCTGCGGAGCTTTTCGAGCTCGCGGCAGTATGCCTCCGGGAGGATGTCCGTGCGGCTCGACATGATCTGTCCGATCTTGACATAGGTCGGCCCGAGATCCTCGAGCGTGGTGCGCAGCTCCTCCGGAGAGAAGCCGCCGGAGTAGAAATTGTGCTTGGTAAAGACCGCTAAGATCTCGGCGGAGCGGTGGCTGGAACGCCAGGGGTGCTCCTGCTTTTTCTTCTCGGACATGCGCTCACCTCCTCTGTACCGGCCACAGCCAGATCAGCTTCAGGCCGCTCACCAGCGCGGAATACAGCATCACGCCGCCCACGACCTGGAGCATTCCCTGCGTGGAGGTCAGCCACGGATGCCAGATCACCAGGCCCCCGAACACGATCAGCAGCGCCGACAGCACGATCAGCACCCACCAGCCCTTCTTGCCGGAATGGCGCAGAAAGGCGAGGGTGTGGAAGATGCCGTGGATGCCGCTGAGGATGGGCAGGATCCCGACCAGCCACGAGACGATCCAGAGGAACAGCCCCTCATACAGCATGATCATGATACCGAGCAGCCCGGCGCCCAGGCCGAAGACCAGCTCGATGTAGTGCATCAGGACTTTGGAACCGCTGAGGAACCGCAGCACCGAAAGCGCCGCCGCCACCAGCAGCGTGAACCCGAGCGTTCCCTCTAAAAACAGGATGTAGACCTCCGGTATCAGCAGCAGCAACAGACCGATGAACATGAGGACAATGGTCATCATGACCGCGTCCCGCTTGATCTTATCCAGCTCTTCAAACAGCATATCGCACCTCCTGCACAAATGCAATTCCGCCCTGCAAAACAGGCTGCAAGGCGGTCGTGTGCATATTAGCTGGTTATCCCAGCGCATCCAGCTGCTTTTGCAGCTCGATCATGTGGTTACGGCAAGCGGTGATCTCACCGGTGTACTTGTTGAACCACTCAACATCACGCTCGTCCGGCGTTTCCTGCAGCAGTACCGCCTGTACCAGTGCGGACTGGGAACGGGAACGCTTGCGCTCGATCTCTTCAATTGTCAGACGGCAGATCTTGATCTCCTTTTTCAGTCTGCGCTTTTCACTCCAGTTTGACATAAAACCTCATCCTCCCTTAATGTCCCATTTTATCAATGGTATCTATCAGATCCTGCGCTTCCTCGAAGCCCTTGTCGAGATTGGACTGCAGGTCATCCAGCGTCTGCCGGAGCGCCTCCATCCGTTCCCGTTCTTTCATTTGCTCGGGGTATTTGATCAGACAGGTGTGCAGCTCGTTGACAGCGATCTTCTGCTCCTCTGTGAGATTGTCGAGCAGAAAGGCGAAGCTGTCGGCGCTGCTCATATCGCTCAAAATGCGCCGGTATCGTGCTTCAAAATCGCCCTCGGCATCCAGGTAGGAATCCACCGAGTCGATCGTGTGGGCCAGGTTGGCATTGAACTGCGTCCGGTAGGTCTCCTGCACCCGGTTGCATTCGTCCACATACAGCCCGATGAACACCGCCAGAGCAATGGAGGTGATGATGGAAAAGATGATCGCCAAGACCATTTTTCGTTTCATGATGTATTCTTGTGTCACGTCTTTCCCTCCTCATTCAATGGCGGTGTTTTTTGCCTTTTTTCTTCTTGTGCTTTTTTTGAAAAGTGCTGTTCTGCGGCTTCTCCGGCGGTTTCGCCTCGGGGATACTTTCCGCAGGGGGTTCCTCTGCCGGTTTTTCCTCTGCGGGTGGTTCTTCCACGGCAGGCGCTTCCTCTGCGGATTTCTCCTCAGCAGGAGGTTCCTCAACAGGCTTTTCTTCTGCCGCCTTTACCGCACTATCAACGCATGACCCGGACTGTTCTCCTACAGTGCCCTGGCATGCGTCTGCCAGCGGGGGCGTCCCCGCTGCGTCTGCCCGCACGGGCTCCCGTGCTGCGTCTGCCTGTACGGGCTCCCGTGCCCAGCCTTCGGCGGCGAGTCTGGCCTTTTCCTTTTCGATGGCCTCGCGGATGAGCTTTTCGCGCTCCTCCTCGTCGGCTTCGGCGCGCATCTCCTTGCCGATCTTCATCAGGCTGCGCACCTCATAGAACGCCACGGCGAGCACGCCGAGCATCACCACGAGGAGCAGGAGCTTCCGGGTGCCGCCATAGCCAGTCATAAAGCCGAAAATGTGCAGCTTCCGGATGTATTTCCCGCGCACCTGATCCGTCCGGACGGCCAGTGCATCCTCCACCGGATTAGCGTCGCCGCGGGTGATGAAGCTGCCGTCCGCCTCACGGGAAATGATGCGGTGCGTCACAAGCAGCCCCCGGGTCTCGGGATCCTCGGATACGAAGGTGATGATGTCGCCCTCCTGCAAAGCGGCAGGATCGGTCTTTGCCACTAAAATGCAGTCGCCCACGCGGAGCGTCGGTTCCATGCTGCCGGTCACGATCTGGAAAATGCTCCTTCCGAAGAAGCTGACCGGCTGTTTTTTGACCATGCAGAACGTTACATAGACCAGCAAGGCACCTGCCAGCACCAGCAGCACAGTAGCTGCACCGCTGAGAATGCGCCGCAGCAGCGGGCGCCGGGTCTGTTCGTTGGTCTCTTCGTCAAGCGGCTTCACCGCGTCGCCTCCAGTCCTCCATCTTCCGCTTCATGCGTTCAAGGTGACTTACATGGTAGGTACGGTACAGACGCTGCATCTCGGTGCGGATAGCCTCCTGTTCCTCCGGCGTTCTGACGGGCGGTTTGTAAGGCCTCGGCGGATTCTTTTTGCGATCCTTGGCACGCTTTCTCTTGAACTTGGCGTCTTCGATCTTACGCAGGAAGCTGTAGGGGAACAGCGGCGCATACTTCCTGTAGTAGACCTCCATTCTGTCCCGCTCTGCCTTGACGGCGGCCTTGCGTTCCTTTTCGGCAAGGCGTTCTGCCCGGATGACCTTGTAATCGGGATTGTCCGTGTCCTCCGGGACGATCCCGAACAGGATCGCCAGCAGATGCCGGATCAGGCGGGGAATGGCATAAAACGGATTTTTGGTATATTCCTTCCGGATCTCCCGGAAGGGTTTGTTTTGGAAATAGGTGCGCTCGGCCTTGAGACGCTCGGCGCGTTCAGCCTCTTTGCGCTCCTTGTCGCGCTTCTGCTGCTCGAGCTTGTTGCGGGCAGCGATCTCTCGCGGATCCTCGAACTCGTTCTCTTCGGACATCGAAGCCTTGACTTCCTCGATCTCCTCCTCGCTGACGGTGACGGTCGATTCATCGACCTCATCCGGACGGGCAGCCAGAACATCTTCCTCGATGCCCTC